>JBAWFQ010000128.1:0-5732 GCA_049592035.1 Terriglobales bacterium | reverse complement strand
GTTCGAGAGCGCACTCTCGAACGAATCGAATTTGAACGACTCCGGAGATGCCTACGAAATCCTACGCAACCAGTAGCTGACGTACCGGGCGATGCACGCGGTCATGGTCGTTTTTGCTGCTATTTCTCGAGGACAGAAATCACAAACTAAGGAGAAAAATCTATGCCCACGTTCACTACACACGACGGCACGACAATTTTCTACAAGGACTGGGGAACGGGCCAGCCCATAGTGTTCAGTCACGGCTGGCCGCTCACCGCCGACGACTGGGACGGACAGATGTTGTATTTCGGCCAGCGCGGTTATCGCGTCATTGCGCATGACCGGCGCGGTCACGGGCGCTCCTCCCAAACCTGGGATGGCAACGACATGGATACCTACGCCGACGATCTCGCGGCGCTTACGGCAAAGCTTGACCTGAAGAACGCAATCCATGTGGGCCACTCGACCGGCGGGGGCGAGGTTGCCCGTTACATCGGGCGGCATGGGTCGAAGCGGGTGGCGATGGCGGTGCTGATCAGCGCAGTGCCGCCGCTGATGGTGAAGACGGATAAGAATTCTGGAGGGTTGCCCATTGCGGTCTTCGACGGCCTGCGCTCGGCGCTGGCAGAGAATCGGCCGCAGTTTTATAAGGACATTACGCTCCCGTTCTACGGCTACAACCGACCGGGGGCCAAGGTTTCAGAGGGCATTCGAGAACATTGGTGGCTGCAGGGAATGATGGGAGGAATGAAGGCTCACTACGACTGCATCAAGGCATTCTCGGAGACGGATTTTACCGAGGACCTGAAGAAGATCGATGTGCCGACCTTGATCATGCATGGCGACGACGATCAGATCGTGCCGATCGGCGCGGCGGGGTTGATGTCGGCGAAGATCGTGAAGAACGCCACGCTGAAGGTCTATCCGGGATTTCCGCACGGCATGCCAACCACCAACGCGGACGAGATCAATGCCGACCTGCTTGCGTTCATCCAGCAACGCCAACAGGCGGCAGCGTAAGAGTTATCCGGCCTTCGCTTCGCGGGCAAGGCCGGATCTCCTGACCTCTCGCGCCGCATGGAACCGCAAGCGCCGAATCCTCATCTGATGCAATAAACTCTCTGCGTCAGGAAAAGAAGGGAGAATCTTTGAGACTCAGTTACAAATGCTGTTGCGTATTGCTTGTGGCCGGAGTTTTGATTTGTGGAACAGCAACATCAATGGCGCAAACCGAAACAGCGCTCCCGAGCAATCCGGGGCAGGCCATCCCGGGCACGGGTGGAGTGAGCGTGTTTGCGGGAAGCGTGCCGGCCAAACTGGTTCCGGGAGTGTTGCCGCTTTCGTTGCCGGACGCGATTGGGCGCGGATTAAGACAAAATCTCGGACTGCTGCTTTCGGGGGCGGATATCCGCTCGGCCCGCGGACAACGTTGGGAGCAGTTAAGCTCTTTGCTGCCGCATGTGACGGCGACGCCTTATGTGGCGGAGACGAAGTTGAATGTCGATGAACTTGGCTTTTCCGGACTGGCTACCCTCTTGCATATTTCGCCATCGGTCGGACCGTTTTCTTACTTCGACGCGCGCGCCTCTTTAACTCAAACGCTGTTCGATTGGAAGTCAATCAATGCTACGCGCGCGGCTAGTCAGAGTTTGCAGTCCGCCAGCTATACCTTCAAGGACGCTCGCGATCTAGTGGTGCTGGCCGTGGGCTATACCTATTTGCAGGCCATCGCCGACGCATCTCGCATTGAAACGGCCGAAGCGCAGGTCCAGACGGCACAGGCGATCTACGATCAAGCAACGGACCAGGTGAATGCCGGCACTTCGCCGGACATCGACGGGCTGCGCGCCAAGGTTGAATTGCAGACGCGGCAACAACAGTTGATCCAGGCGAAGAATAACTTCGCTATTCAGAAGCTGACGGTGGCGCGGGTGATCGGGTTGGCTCCAGGACAGGAATTTGAATTCACCGACAAAGCGCCTTACCAGCCGTTCGACGACATCACGGTGGATGAGGCGCTGAAACGCGCTTACGCTTCGCGTTCCGATTACCAGGCGGCGATGAACGACGTACGCGCAGCGGAATACTCGCGCAAGGCGGCGGTGGCCGGCTATCTGCCATCGCTTTCGTTTAACGCGGATTATGGGTTGGGAGGTGCGCACCCCTCTAACGCAACGCCCGTTGCCGACGCACGCGGAACTTTGACGATACCAATCTTTCAAGGTGGCAGCGTTCACGGTGATGTTTTGCAGGCCGATGCGAGGCTGGAGCAGAGCCGCGAGCGGCTGGAGAATCTGCGGGCGCAGATCGATTCCGACGTGCGCGCGGCGTTGCTCAACCTGCAGTCGTCGGCGGAACAGGTAAACGTGGCGCGCAGCAACATCGATCTGGCGGAGCAGACGCTGGTGCAGTCGCGCGATCGTTTCAGCGCGGGCGTCACAGATACGGTGGAAGTGGTGCAATCGCAAGAGGCAGTGGCTAGCGCTCACGAACAGTACATCTCGAGCCTCTACAACTACAATTTTTCAAAAATTTCCCTGGTTCGCGCTCTGGGCATTGGTGAAGAGGGCGTCAAGGAATATTTCAAAGGAAAATGAACATGGCGGAAGGAACCCCACCCCGTTCAGTACCCGACGCGGGCAAAGAATCTGCGGCCGATTCGTCGTCCGTCGAGGCATCGGTTTTGGCGGACAGGGAGTATAGGCCGCCTGTGCGGCGAAATCCCAATCGGCGCAGAAACGTCGCGATTCTGGTCGCGGTCGTCGTGGTGCTGGTCGCGGGAATTTTCTTGTGGCGCTGGCTGAACAGTTATGAATCGACCGACGATGCGCAGGCGGATGTTCATCTTTATCCCGTAAGCGCGCGGGTTTCGGGCTACGTGGTGCGGGTCAACGTGGACGACAACCAGTGGGTGGAAAAAGGTACGGTGTTGGTAGAGATCGACCCGAAGGATTATGAGGTTGCGGTCGCGCAGGCGCAAGCGAATCTCGTCAACGCGGAAGCTACCGCGCAATCGCTGAATATCACGGTTCCGATTACTTCCGTGAACAGTTCCAGTCAACTGAGGTTCACGGCGTCTGGAGTGGACGACGCGAATGCTGGAGTCATCGCCGCCGAAAGGCAACTGACCGCCGCTCATGAGCAACTCGTGGCGGCCGAGGCGAACGATGTGAAAGCGCAAGAAGATCTCCACCGGTATAAGTTGCTGGTCGACAAGCGGGAAGTATCGCAGCAAATCTACGATCAAGCGCTGGCCACAGCTAAATCGAGCACCGCAACGGTAGCGGCAGCTCGCGCCAGCGAGTCCGCAGCGCAGCAATTCGTGCAACAGGCCCACAGCCGCGTGGGGCAAGCCGAGGCAAACCACAAATATGCGGAGACTGGGCCGCAGCAAGTTTCGTCGACCCAAGCTCGCGTGCGGGCGGCGATTGCGGATGTGGAACAAAAGCGCGCGTTGCTTGAGCAGGCGCAACTGAATCTCTCGTACACGAAGATTGTTGCTCCGGTCACCGGCGAGGTAAACAAAACAGTGGTGGTTGGAATGAACGTGCAGGACGGGCAGCAACTGCTTAACGTCGTGCCGCTCGATGAAGTATGGGTCACGGCCAATTTTAAAGAGACACAGCTTAAGCACATGCAAGTTGGGCAGCGGGCGGAGATTCATGTGGATTCTAGCGGCCGGACTCTGAAGGGGCATGTGGACAGCATTGCGGGAGCGACGGGGCCGTTGTTCAGTTTACTTCCGCCGGAAAATGCCACCGGAAACTACGTGAAGATTGTGCAGAGGATTCCGGTGAAGATCGTGCTTGAGCAGGGAGAGAACAAGGATCGGCGGCTTCGGCCCGGCATGAACGTGGTGCCGGACGTATACCTCAAATGAGTGCTGCTACGCTCACACTCGACCAGGATGTTTGGCGGCCTCGGTACAATCCTTGGCTGATCGCTGTGGTCGTGGCTTTGGCAGCGTTCATGGAGGTGCTCGACACCAGCATCGCGAACGTTGCCCTGCCATATATGGCCGGAAATCTGGGCGCGAGCAACGACCAGAGTACCTGGGTGTTGACTTCTTATCTCGTCTCGAATGCCATCATTCTGCCGATCAGCGGCTGGATTGCGGGAACGCTGGGACGGAAGCGCTTCTTCATGTCCTGCCTGGCTGTTTTCACTGTGAGTTCTTTGCTGTGCGGCATCGCGCCTAGCCTTGGCTTTCTTCTTTTCTTCCGCGTGTTGCAGGGCGCGGGCGGCGGCGGCCTGCAGCCGATGGCTCAGGCCATTCTGGCGGATACCTTTCCTCCACAACAACGCGGGCTGGCATTTGCGCTGTATGGTATTACGGCCATCATGGCGCCCACCATCGGACCGACGCTGGGCGGGTGGATCACTTTTAACTATTCCTGGCGGTGGATTTTTTTTATTAACCTTCCCGTCGGTGTGGCGACATGGTTTCTGGTGCGACGCTTTGTCGAAGATCCTCCTTATTTGAGCCGGCTCAAGTCGGCTGGGATCAAGTTGGACTACATCGGCATCGCGCTCTTGGTGCTCGGCATTGGGGCGTTGCAGGTACTGCTTGATAAGGGGCAGGAAGATGACTGGTTCGGTTCGCACTTCATCACAACTCTCGTCGTCGTCGCCACGGTGTGCCTGATCTCGCTGGTGATCTGGGAGTTTTATCAAAAGGCACCGATCATCGACGTGCGGATGTTCAAGAGCTTTAACTTCGCGAGCGCTAGCCTGATGATGTTCACGCTGGGGATCATGCTGTTCAGCAGCCTGGTACTGATGCCACAGTTTTTGCAGACGCTGGTGGGGTACACATCGCAACTGGCTGGGCTGGCTCTTTCGGCAGGAGGCTTGGTCTTGCTGTTTGAGATGCCCATCATGGGACAACTGACGACGAAAATTCAGGCGCGCTATTTGATTGCTTTCGGCTGGCTGGCGCTGTCGATCGCCATGTTCTATTCCACGAAACGAATTGATTTGCAGATCAGCTTCAGCGCGGCTACGTGGCTGCGCATTACGCAGGTGATTGGGTTGGGATTCCTGTTTGTGCCGATTACGCTGGTGGCTTATATCGGAATTGCGCCGGAGAAGAATAATGCGGTCGCGGGCATCGTCAATTTCATGCGCAATATGGGAAGCAGCGTGGGCACGTCTTTGGTGACCACGTTGATTGCGCGGCGCTCGCAATTCCATCAGGCGCGACTGGTGCAGAACGCCCGGGTCGATAATCCTAATTTTGTGAATGCCGCCAGCGGGTTGAGTCATCAACTGGCTACCGCCGGTGTGGGCAGGCATGAAGCGCAAATGACGGCCTACGCAAGGATTTATCAATCGCTGCAAGCGCAGGCAGCGAGTCTGGCATACATTGATACCTTCATGGTTCTTTGCGTGGGAGCGGCTATCATGTTCTGTCTGGCCTTTGTTTTGAAGAAGAACGATCCGGGCGGCGGCGGGGTTAGGGTGGCGGAGTAGTGATGAGGTCAGAGGTTAGATTGCTGAGGTACAAGCCCGGGATCACCGACTCCCTTTGCGCCGTGGCGTTTAACTTCTGCGATGTGACCTCTGACCTCCCCTAAGAGGCAGAGACGCGGTCATGCTGGAAATTAAAGTCATTCTTTGTCCCGTTGATTTCTCGGAGTTCTCGGTGCGGGCGTATCAGCACGCGCTATCGCTGGCGGAGCATTATCGAGCTAAGCTGGTGGCGGAGCATATCGTCGAGCTGTCGCGATATCCTTACGCCGATTATGCGG
>JBAWFQ010000127.1:0-64539 GCA_049592035.1 Terriglobales bacterium | reverse complement strand
GCCGGGCTTCGCCCGGCGGGGCAGGTGAGGGCACCTGCCCCTACGTAACCCCTACGCAACTATGGACGGGTGCGGACGCCCCCTCCGGCTAAGCCCTGGCAAACACGCCAGATTCAGTTCTTGACATTATTTCATATTGCGATATCATTATCGCGATCTGTTATATGACACTGGGAGAAAAAATTCGTTACCTGCGCGAGGTCGAAGGCTCCCTCCGCGGTTTGAATCGCCCCCTCACCCAACAGGAGTTGATGAAGGGCATTCAAGCTGAGACCGGCAAAACCATCAGCCAGTCGTACCTCTCGCAGATCGAGCGCGGCAAGCGGCCGCACATGACGCAGTCGTCGCGCACTTTGCTGGCGCGTTTTTTCAAGGTGCACCCCGGCTTTCTGGTCGACGACCCGGAGGGTTATCACACCGAACTTGTCAGCGACCTGCGCACCACTGAAGGTCAGCTCGATGTCTGGCTGCTGCAAGGCTCGGAGCGTTTCGCCAGCGACCCCCAGGTGAGCGAGGTTCTGATCAAGGTCGCGCGCGACAAGGACACGCGCCGCTGTCTGCTCTTGCTCGGCGAAATTCTGAACACACCCGGACTCGCCGACCGATTATTCGAAGCGCTGCGTCCGGAAGCTGGGCGCGACACCGGAGTCGCGCCGAGGAGGCGAAGCTTATGAATTGGGCTGATTTTTATCTGGTATGTTTCGCCATCGGATTTCTGTTGAGCGCGGTTTCGTTCATCGCTGGAGGAATGCACTGGCACCTGCCCCACTTCCCCAACGCTGCCGGGCATGTCGGAGCCGGGCACGCACCCGTGGGCCATGGCGGGAGGGGAGCATCGGCGCATACCCGCCAGGGTTCCGTGTCGCCGTACAACTTCGTCACGCTGACCGCATTTCTGGCCTGGTTCGGAGGCACCGGATTTCTGATCACGCGCTTCTCCAGCATCTGGTTCGCGCTCGGACTCCTGATCGCCATCGCTGCCGGGATGGTTGGTGCTGGCATCGTTTTCCTGTTTCTCAGCCGGGTGCTCGTCTCGCGCGAGGAGAACATGGATTCGGCCGACTACGAGATGGTGGGCGTGCTGGGGCGAATCTCAATGCCCATCCGCGAAGACGGCACCGGCGAAATCATTTACTCGCAGGCCGGAACGCGGAGAACCTGCGGCGCCCGCAGCGAAAACGGCGCCGCGATCGAAAAGGGCGCGGAGATTGTGGTCACGCATTACGACAAAGGCATTGCTTACGTGCGGCTGTGGGAAGAGATGAGCGGCGAAGAGCCAGCGCCACAGAATTGAGGAATGACAGCGGCGCGCTGAATTATGAACGACGCATTCCAGAGCGATGTGTTGGCGGAAGAAACGCACACGGGGCGAGTGTGGATTCTGCTCATCGTGCCGGCGCTGATCGGCCCGGCAATTTCATTGTCGCAGCCACGGTGGCGGACCCCGGTGGTCGTCTGGACGGCGATCCTGGTGGGTCTGATCGCGCTGGGCGTGAGCGCAATGGCATGGAGCGGGTTCCAGTATCGCTTCCTGCGGCATGGTGTTGAAATTCGCATGTTGGGATTCCGGCTGCGCTCGATTCCGAAAGGGGCGATCGTGGGTTATTCCATCGAGCCCTGGTCTTTTGCTCGCGGTTATGGCATTCGCGGCATCGGCAGCACGCGAGCCTACGTTTGGTGCAACCAGGTCGTGCATATCCGGACTTCTAACGGAGAGATTTATCTGGGCCACAGCGATCCCGAACGCATCGTGCGAGACCTGGACATGGTAACGGGCGTTCTGACGCGTGGCTAAACAAACTGCGGTTTAACTCGCGCTGGATGCGGGTTTTTGGGAAGGGCACGACTTCAGTCGTGGAAGGTGACTTTACAATTTGCTGAAAAACTCGGTGGCTCCGCGCTGTCGTCCCCCAGCGGCTAAAGCCGCCGCGGAAAATACGACGGTTATCGCAGCGGTAAACCGCTGCGCCACCCAAAAGCAAGAACAAAATCGAGTTTTTCAGCAATCTGTTTAGCCGCTGAGGGCAACGAGTTTTTCAGGAGGCGATATGTTCGGCATAGCAATTGAAATCTGGGTCATCGCGGGACTGATGGTTCTGATCATCCTGTTCCTGATGAGCATGCTGGCCCGCTTATACCGCAAAGCTGGACCACATGAAGCGCTGATCGTTTACGGCTTTCGCGGGACTCGCGTAGTTCAGGGACACGGCACGGTCATCTTTCCGATGATCGAAAACTGCAAGGACCTTTCGCTCGAACTGATGTCGTTCGACGTAGCCCCGCAACAGGATCTCTACACCAAGCAGGGCGTCGCCGTCACCGTTGAGGCTGTCGCGCAAATCAAGGTGAAGTCCGACAAGGAGTCGATCCTGACCGCAGCCGAGCAGTTCTTAACCAAAAGCGATCAGGAGCGAGAAAGCTTGATCCGCCTGGTGATGGAAGGCCATCTCCGCGGCATCATTGGACAGCTCACGGTGGAAGAAATCGTGAAGCAACCCGAGATGGTTGGCGATCGCATGCGTGGCACCTGCGCCGACGACATGAACAAGATGGGCCTCGAAGTCATCTCTTTCACCATCAAAGAGGTCCGCGACAAGAACGAATACATCACCAACATGGGCAAGCCCGACGTAGCCCGCATCAAGCGCGACGCCGACGTAGCCACCGCCGAAGCCGAGCGTGACACCGCCATCAAGCGCGCCATGGCAACCCGCGAGGCCGCGGTTGCCAAAGCGCAAGCCGATCAGGAGCGCGTGCTCGCCGAAACTCTGTCTCAGGCGAAGCAGGCCGAGTCACAGCGCGATTTGGAGGTCAAGAAAGCGCAGTACCTCGAAGTGACGAAAAAGCAGCAGGCGCAAGCGGATAAGTCGTATGACATTCAATCGAACGTGATGCAGCAGCAGGTCATCACCGAAAGCGTGCGCGTGCAGCAAGTCGAAAAAGAAGGACAGGTTAAAGTCCAGGACGCCGAAATCGCGCGCCGCGAAAAAGAACTCATCGCGACGGTGTTGAAGCAAGCCGAAATCGAGCGTCAGCGCATCGAAACCCTGGCCGCCGCAGAGAAGCAACGTCTGATCGCCGAAGCCGAAGGCCACGCCTCAGCGATTCGAGCTCAGGGCGAAGCGGAGGCCGAAATCATCTTCAAAAAAGGTGAAGCCGAAGCCAAAGCCATGAACGTGAAAGCTGCGGCGTTTCAGGAGTACAACCAGGCCGCAGTCCTTGACAAGCTGCTAACCGGCTTGCCGGAAGTGGTGAAAGCCCTGGCCGCGCCACTAGCCAACGTGGATAAGATCACCATCGTTTCGACCGGAAACGGCGACACCGCCGGACTGAACAAGATCACCGGCGACATAACAAAGATGGCGGCACAAGTGCCGGCGCTATTCGAAACGCTAAGCGGCATGCCGTTAGGAGAGCTCTTAGACAAAGTCCGCCACATCGGCGACAAAGCACCGAAGCCGGAGGAGAAGTAACAAGTGGAGAGACGGGCGTCCGCGCCCGTCCCGCACCGCCGCCGGGCGGGGACGCCCGGCGCTCCACAACAACGACCGATTTCAGGAGGTAGTCGTGCAACAGGAACTTCATCACGCAAGATCACTAGGCCTCTCGGTCGCCCTAGGAGCCGCCATGGGTGCGGCTCTCGGGGCTGCTACCGGCCACATCGCCATCTGGGTCGCCGTAGGAATCGCAGCCTACATTGCAATCACGCTGGTCGGCGGCGCCTGGAACGACGACCGCAGTAAATAAATGTCGCCGTCATGCAACGCAAACTGAGCTCAGGAGCAAAGAGGCTGAATATGAACCGCATCATCGGAATCTCAATCGCAGTCGGTGTTTCCCTAGGTGCTGCGATCGCACTGCTCTTCGCGCACGCCAATATCAACGTCAGCGTAGGCATTGCGGTAAGCGCAATCCTGGTGGGAACCGCCATCGCGCGCGGCGGCTTCAGCGCGAAGCCTGAGGGTCCCGGCGCGAACGACGAACAGCGAACGACGAACGACCATCGACCAACGACTAACAACTAACGAACAATTCAACACGAGGTGTTTTATGGCATTACTCGAACGCGTTTCCACCCTGGTCCGGGCTAATCTCAACGACTTGATCGACAAAGCTGAGGAGCCCGAAAAGATGATCAAGCAGGTCATCCTCGACATGAACAACCAACTCTTGCAGGTGAAAACCCAGGTCGCCATTGCCATCGCCGACCAGCATCTGCTCGAAAAAAAGAAACTAGAAAACGATGACAAGATTAAGGAGTGGATGCGCAAGGCCGAGCTAGCCGTCGACAAGAAGCAAGATGACCTCGCCCGCGCTGCTCTGCTCCGCGTGGAAAGTTATCGCGACCTGAGCTTAAACTTCGCGCAGCAACTCGAAGACCAGAAAGCCCAGGTAGAAAATTTAAAATCCGCCCTGCGCAATCTCGACCAGAAGCTAGCCGAGGCCAACGCCAAAGCCGATCTGCTGATCGCGCAGCACCGCCGCGCCCGCGTCGCCCATCGCGCCACCGACGCGCAGTCGGGCATGGACGCCAACAGCAAATCCGCCACCTTCGATCGCATGAAGAAAAAAGTAGCTCGCGAAGAAGCCATCGGGGAGGCCAAAGTCCAACTCCTGGCCGACGACGTGGAGAACCGCCTCGCCGCCCTCGAAAAGGAAGACCGCATCGAGCAGCTGTTGACCGAACTGAAAACCAAGCGCGGAGCTTGAGGCAAATCATGTCGGAAAAAGCGAACAACGCCCGTTTGATTGGGATGCTCATCGGCATCGCCGCGCTCATCGTGGCTTTGCTATGGAAGCGCCTTAGTTAGGCCCGAAGTTAGGCCCGATACCGGAGCGGGGAAGACGTCCGCCCAGGTGCTTGATCGGGAGATGTCGTCAGAGAGCCACCAGAGAATCGAAGTGCTGAAAGCGCCCTGCAACTAAATGGTCGGCTCATCCGTAATGGCGATGGGGCCGGTCCCATCGAACGAATTATTTCTGAAAGGAGCATCTGACGTGCAAAGAGTACTGGTTTGTGCAGTTCTTGCTTTCTGCGGGGTGGGCCTGTCGTCGGCCCAGAACATGGCGGGCGATTGGCAGGGCACACTCAAAGCAGGCGGCGCCGAGCTTCGCCTGGTTCTGCACGTTGCCAAGAACGCTGACGGCAGCCTCAAAGCCACGCTCGACAGCGTCGATCAGGGGGCCAACGGAATTCCCGTAACTTCGATATCGCTAGAAGATTCGAAGTTGAACTTTACCGTAGATGCCGTCCACGGCACCTACGAAGGCAAAGTCTCCGCCGACGCAAACGAGATCAGCGGGACATGGACGCAAGGCCAGTCCCTGGCGCTGAGTTTCAAACGCGCGGCCGCGCCCGTCAAAACCGAGCACAAGGCCGCCAAACCGTCCGACATCGATGGCGCATGGCTGGGCACGCTCGACACTGGCGCGGTGAAACTCCGCGTGGTCTTCCACATCACCAACACCGAAGACGGTCTAGTGGCCACGCTCGACAGCCTGGATCAAGGCAAAAATGGAATCCCGGTAACCGCCGCGACGCGCGAGGGCGCGTCTATAAAATTGGAAGTGAAATCCATCGCCGGTAATTTCGAAGGCAAGATCAGCAGCGACCTGAGCATCGTCGATGGCACGTGGACCCAGATGGGAAACTCGCTGCCCCTGACCCTCAAGCGCATAAAAGACACCAGTGAACTCGAGCGCCGGCGTCCGCAGAACCCGGTAAAGCCCTATCCATACAAAGAGGAAGAAGTCTCGTTCGACAACAAAGCCGCGGGTATCACGCTAGCGGCAACACTAACCGCGCCTCCAGGCAAGGGACCGTTCCCCGCCGTGCTCTTGATCACCGGCTCCGGGCCCCACGACCGCGACGAAAGCATCATGGGTCACAAACCATTTCTCGTGTTGGCCGATTTTCTGACCCGCAAGGGCATTGTCGTATTGCGAACCGACAAACGTGGTTGCGCCAAGTCCAACGGAAACTATGCCGCTGCGACCATGGTGGACTTTGCGGCTGACGCTGACGCCGGCGTGGCCTACCTGAAAATGCGTCCCGAGGTTGATCCCCATCGCATTGGCCTTATCGGCCACAGCGAAGGCGGAATCGTCGCGCCCATGGCCGCCGCGCAAAATCCTGATGTCGCCTTCGTCGTGATGATGGCGGGTTCTGGCGTGCCGGGAGACGAGATTGTGGTGGCCCAGGGAATCCTGATTTCCGAAGCCGCCGGCACCAGCTCCGAAGAAGCGGAAAAGAACGCCGCCGAGGAGCGCGAGGTGCTGGCGCTGGTGGAGCACGAAAAAGATGACGCCGTGCTGGAAAAAGAGTTACACGAGAAGCTAGATGGGAAACTTACGGAAGCGCAGCTTGGGGCGCAAATCAAAACCCTAACTTCGCCTTGGTTCCGTTACTTCCTCACCTACGATCCCGCGACCGCGCTGCGAAAGGTGACTTGCCCCGTGCTGGCCCTGATTGGCGAAAAAGATTTGCAGGTGCCGCCAAAACAGAACCTTCCCGTCATTCGCAAAACCCTCGCCGAAGCCGGCAACAAGAACTTCGAAGTCGACGAACTGCCCGGCCTGAATCACCTGTTCCAGACGGCCAAGACCAGCGCGCTCAGCGAGTACTCCGAGATCGAGGAAACCATGTCGCCCGTAGCGATGGAAAAAATTGCGGGTTGGATCTTGAACCTCCCGCACAAATCCGCCTGACCGTAGCTAGAATCGAAAAGGCTCTCATGCGCAAAATCTTCCATTTCGACTCTCCCGCCGACCCGTACGTGGCCGACGCTGCCGTGCTCTGCTGCTTCGATCACCGCATCAGCACCGCCGTGCGAAAGTTCCTGAAGAAGCAAGCCATCGAGCGCGCCGACATGATCGTAGTAGCCGGAGGCGCCAAGACCCTGGCTTCTCCGCGCAACGACTTCGAGCAAGACTTCATTCTCGAGCAGGTCCGCATGTCCATCCGCCTGCACCAGACGAAGCGCGTTCTGGTAATGAGCCACTCCGATTGCGCCACTTATGGAGGACTGGCGCATTTCAAAGGCGACCAGGTAGCTGAAGCCGACCATCACCGCACCGAACTCTTACGGGCTGGCGAACTTCTCACCTCCAACTTCCCCGGCGTTTCGGTCGAACCCTATTTCGTAAAGTTCGACGGAGTCTGGGAAGTACGAGGCGCGGATCACCTGAAATCAGCTTCGCCAACAGCGTCGGGTCCCATCCGCGAAAGCGCGTAGCGATGGCGCCCTCAGCGGCTAAAGCCGTCGATGCAAACCGGCCAGTTATCGCAGCGGTAAACCGCTGCGCCACCCAAAAGCAGAAGCAAAAGCAAATGCAAAATCAAGCGGAAAATGCAAAAACCTAGGCGGACACTGCCGTGGAATCCCACCCTTGCGCAAAAAAACGCGCAAGGATGGGGCACCCATCGTTTTCGAAACAACGTCAAAAGTTAAATTTTTCAGCAGCCTGCTCAGGCACGGGCTTGTATTGTCAGGCCAATTGGCGTATTCTAAATAGCCAAGAGGCTAGTATGACTTCAGCGGGAATCGCCGAGGTACTAGGAGGCAGAAAAGTCCTGGGACGCTCGATTAAGAATTTCGCCGAACTGGCGGAGTTGATCCGCAAAGGGTTACCCTCGAGCTCTCTCCTCGTACTGGGAGCGAAGCTCGATCTCAAGAGCGCCGCGCTTTCCAAAAAGCTCGGCATCCCGCAGCGAACTTTGACTCGACGCCTGAGCCGGCACTCCCGCCTCACCGCCGCCGAGTCCGACCGCACCGTGCGCCTGGCGCGGGTTTACGCCACTGCGGTTGAAATGATCGGCAACACCGGCAAGGCTGCGGAATGGCTTCGAACCCCCAATCGCGCGCTCGGAGGCCAGGTTCCCATCGATCAACTTGACACCGACTTGGGGGTCAGGGAAGTGGAAAACATTCTCGGGCGCATTGCCTACGGCGTCTATAGCTGATGCGCCTGTGGAGGATTTGCCGCGAGGTCCATGCTGCTGGCGCTTTCTCGGGCGAGGGCGCCCGGGTATATGGCGGCCGTTGGAATCGTCAGGGCGTGCGGGTGGTTTATGCTTCTCCGTCTCTGGCTTTGGCTGCGATTGAGACTTTTGTTCACCTCGAACCAAATCTGCGGCCCGATGACTTGGTTTCGATTGAAGCGGAGCTTCCCGACAATCTCGCCATTGATCGTCTCGATCTGAATTCCCTTCCCCGCAAATGGCATGAGCTGCGCGATGAATCGCTCGCGACATTCGGCGATCATTGGATTCGTGCGGGCAAGACGGTCGCGTTGCATGTACCATCGGCGGCCATTCGCGGCGAATGGAACGTATTGCTGAATCCGGCGCATTCCGACTTTCACAAGTTGAAGATCGAAAGACCCAAGCGCTTCGAGTTCGATCTGAGAATGTTTCGGTGAGTGGATCCGCCAAGTTTGCATTATTGAATCGCTATTTTAATTTGAAGACCACACGACGCGGGGTCACCGGCTGGTTACGCCCCTTGTTGCCGAATAAGGGCTGCCTCCTGAGCGCATCCAGCGCGGCAAACCACTCGTCGCAATCAGCGCCGAGGAAACGTGGGACACTGCCTCCACCAACATGGATACGCGTATTTTGCTCTACCGGGACCTTCGCCTTTACCATTTTGTATGTACATCGCAGCAGTTTATGCGCTGGCTTTATCCAGCAGCGGCAGGGGCTTCTCGATTGACGCAGACGACGCCGTGTCCAATTCCAACTGCTCCTGGCCGCTGAGCGCGGTAACTTTCCCCCGATAATTTTTCAAATGCCGCTGCGCGGTCTCAAACGCTTCCTGCGCCTTGTTCAGATTCTTGCCGACGTTTTCAAACTGGTTCTGGAAGAAGTCGAACGACTTCTGGGCTTTGGCCAGTTCGGCGCGGCTCTTCTCGAATCTAGTCGCGACTTCGTACCACTTGTGAACGAGAGAGATCGTGTGCAGCGTCATCAGCAAAGTGTTGGGCGAGACGGGAAACACGTGCTGCTCGTTCATCCAGTCGCCCAGTTCGCGGTTGCGAATGACCTCCATATACAAGGTTTCGCTCGGCAGATACATGAGCGCGATTTCCGTTGTGCCATTCTCCGGCTGGATGTACTGCTGAATGCGCTTGGCCTCCGCCTTCATCACGCGCACCAGCGCGATGCGAGCCGCTTCAATCTCAGCCTTGTCATTGCTCTCAAATAAAGCGATCACCTGCTCGCGCGGAAACTTGGCGTCGATCGGCAGCGTGCGGTCGGGAAAATAAATGACGGCGTCGGCGCGTCCTCCGCCCTCGCCGGGCGATGATTGCAACGCGAACATGTGGGCGGGCAAAAAGTCGGCCAGCAGGCGCTCCAGACTCGCCTCGCCAAACTGCCCGCGCAGGTGCGGAAGCTTAAGCAGATTATTCAAATCGTTGATCGAGTGGCCGAGCGCGCCCACTTCGCGAAGCTGCTCTTCCGCCGCCTTCAAGTGTTGCTGAACTTTTTCGAACTGCGCAAATCCTTCCTTGATGTTCTGATCGAGCTTGACCTGCACTTGCTCGGTAATGGCCATCAGCTTCGAATCCACGCGGTCGCGAATTGAGTCGAGGCTTTGCGCCGTCTGCTGATTCAGACTCTGAAATTCGCTCTTGAGTTGCTGCGTCGTCAGCAGAAGAGAACTCGTCATCTCGCTGCGGCCATCGCTCAGACTCCGGTTTTGCTCTTCCCTTCCCGCGGCAAGCTGTTGCTCGACCGAGTTCCGAATCTCTGAAAACCCTTGCTGGATGCGGTCTGTGACCTGTTGGCGGAGATCACCTTTGGTCTGCTCCAAACGACTGGCCATATCGGCAGTGCTGATACTGATCTTCTGGCCAAGGGCCGTATTGAACCTCTCGAGCTGACTTGCAACTTCTGCCTTTACATCCACTTGCGCAGCCGTCGAAATGCGCCGCAGCAAAACGGCCGAGAACCCAAGCAGGACAAGGGTTCCGGCGAGCACGGTAACCAGCAGTATGGTCTCCATAGTAAGTAGCTGAGCTGAATTCTAGAAGCTAGCGTGAAAGATGGAAAGCGGAAGTTTCTCGGCGATCCCCCGCCACACCGCCAACCAAAAGATTATGCTTCGGGCCCTGGTGGTTTCTTTCGCGATGTTGGCGGTAGGTCTGGGGCCGTGCGCCGCGCAAACCAAGTCCCCAACAACCGATATTCACAAAGACGCCGGCAGCGGCGTTGGCGACAAGTTACCCACCCCCAACTCGAACTCGGCGGCCGGAGTGGCCTCGAATGAGGACTCCGCCGCCGAGAACGAACTCCTGGAAGCCGCCAACAAGAGCCGCGGGCTCGCCGGCGCGTCGCCATTGCGCATGGACGAAAGCCTGCGCGAAGCAGCGCGGGCACATGCTCTGCGCATGGTTGCGAGCGATCGCCTGGAGCATCAGTTGCCCGGTGAGCCCTCGCTGCTTGAAAGGATCGCCCAAGTCACTTCGCCGGATAGCCCGCTGCACGATTCCCTGAAAAAGGCGCTGAAAGTCGATCGTGCGGGTGAAAATATTGCCCACGCGACCTGCGCTCTGGGCGCGAACGAGGCGCTGATGCGCTCCGCGCCGCACCGGCAAAACCTGCTCGATCGCGGCTTCAATATCGCAGGCATTGCGGCCATCTGGAGCAAAGGGCGCCTCTACGTGGTGCAGGATTTCGCGCGCGAGGTTCCATCGTATTCCGGCGAGCAGAGTCGAAAATTAATTGCCCGCTCGGTTGATGACGTCCGCCAACAGGCAGGGCTTCCAGAGCTGGCGCAACTCTCGCCGCCGAATCTGGACGAAGCCGCCTGCAAGCTGGCAACGCAGAATCGTCCGAACGCTCACCTGATCTCGACGGCCTATAGCAACCGAAGGATAATCGCGTATACCGAGAGCCATCCGGAAACACTGCCGCCCGGTGCGCTGCGCCTGCTGCGTGATCCGGGGGTTCGGCAGTTTGCAGTCGGCTCCTGCTACGCGCGTAATGCGGCGTATCCGACCGGAATGTACTGGGTCGCGATTCTGCTCTACTGATAATTGCCACATGGTCGCGGCGTTCGCGGGCGAGGGTGCCCGCGCCACACAAAACCTGTTTCAAAGCACTGTGCTAACCTGCCATCATCTGGCCGGCCCGTATGGAAACTGCTCCACGAATCCGCATTGGGACTGCCGGTTGGTCGTACAAAGACTGGGACGGGATTCTCTACCCTCCGGAGGTCACGCGTAAGAAAATCCATCCCGTGGAATTTCTGGCGCGATTCTTCGACGTCATCGAAATCAACACTTCGTTCTACGGACACATCCGTCCCGAGCTTGGCCGTTTCTGGTCGCGGAAGGCAGCAGCGGTCAATCCAAATTTTCTTTTCACCGCCAAGTTGCACCGGTCATTCACCCATTCTCCGCTAGCGATGATGGAACCAACTTCGGCGGCCAGCATCCGTCCGAATGACAAGGACGAACGCCTCGCGCGCGAGGGTCTCGACTCACTGGCCGCGGAGGGTAAGCTGGGCGCGCTGCTCATCCAGTTCCCCGTTTCGTTTAAGAACACCAGCCTGAACCGCGAATACCTGGAGCTGTTGCTGCGCCAGTTCATTGAATATCCAAGGGTGGTCGAAGTGCGGCATGAGAGCTGGAACCAGCCGGAAACGATCGCTGAATTCATGCGTCACAACGTGGGTTTCTGCAACATCGATCAGCCGCTGCTCGGTCGCTCGCTCGCGCCCACTGAGCACGTGACCTCGGGCGTCGGATACGTCCGGCTGCATGGCCGCAACTATGAGCACTGGTTCGAAACCGGGTTCGACGGCGGGTCCGACAGCGACAATCGCGACGACCGTTACAACTATCTCTACAAGCCCGCGGAGCTGGCGAAGTGGAAAGAAAAGATCGACGCGATTGCGCGCCGCGCCGAGTCAACTTACGTGATCGCGAATAATCACTTTCAGGCGAAGGCCGCCGTGAATGCGCTGGAGCTAAGGCATCTGCTGAACGGGAAGAAGGTCCGCGCGCCGGAAACGCTGGTGAAACACTATCCCGAACTGAAAGCAATGGTGGAGACTGAGGATGCCACAGGAAACTATTCGCTGCTGGGGTAGCAGAAACGCTTTGTTCGCTTTTTATTCTCTTGGCTGGTACTTCTGCCGATACTAAGGGGCCGCGTCTGCCGTACTTGCTGCCGCAAAGCAAACCCCGCCGCCAGTGCCGCCCCCTGCGCTATAATGGTGTTACGTCCATGATTGCTGGCCGCATCGGATGCGAATTAGCCGTGGTAGCAGTTCTTTGCGTTCTCACGATTTTTCTCTTTCCGGCCATGCAGGGTCCTTATTCCGTTGTTAACGGTCCAGTTACTGCCCTGCAGGCGATTCGGGCAGCTGCCCGCATGCGGAAGCTCATCATGCAGGCGGCATTTCGATCCCTCTGGAATGGTCTGATTTCGCCTCTCGCCGCTCTCTCGTGGATGTCACCTCCAGAGGCCGGCTTTCACTCTGCCATCTTGTCGGAGTGCAACACAATCCTCCGTTGCTAATCCTTCTCACCCTGTTGTCTTGGAACACTCAATCTCTGCCGCGCAGTCGCCGGAAGTGCTTTGTTCTGGCCATGCATTTCTACCGCGCGGCTCGACACGGGCTAGTCTGGCAACTAAGTGCCTGACAACAAATCCAACGTTTCTTCCATGAGGAGGACAAAATAATGACGCAGAAAAGATTCAAGACATTTGCATTACTCGCAGCCTTCGCAGTCGTGTTATCGCTAGCAGGGTGCGCCAAGAAAGCTGCCAAAGTTCAGCCCCCGCCTCCGCCTACTCCCGCGCCCGCACCCACCGCCACGCTCGCCGCCAACCCCAGCGCGGTTCAGGCGGGACAATCGTCCACACTGACCTGGCAAACCAGCAACGCCAATGAAATTACCATCGCCGGACTAGGGACGCTGCCGCCGTCCGGTTCGCGCTCGGTCACGCCCAGCGCATCCACCACTTACACCCTCGTCGCCAAGGGGCCGGGAGGAACCAACGAAGCCAACGCCCGCGTCACGGTAACCACTCCGGTCGCCAGTGCCACGTCTTCACCCACAGATGAAGACCTGTTCCGCAGGAACGTCAAAGATGTGTTCTTCGATTACGACAAATACGCGATCCGTACGGACGAAGCGCCCACCGTGCAAAATGACGAAGCCTTCCTCGCGCAGCATCCAAGCATCAAGGTTTTAGTCGAAGGCCATTGCGACGACCGCGGATCCGAGGAATACAACATTGCCCTCGGAACCAACCGCGCGGAAACGGTCAAGCGAACGCTGGTGCAGGAAGGAGTCTCCGCCGATCGCATCCGCACCGTCAGCTACGGCAAAGAGCGACCGTTCTGCACCGAAGACAACGAACAGTGCTGGCAGCAGAACCGGGTCGATCACTTCGCATTCGACCGCTAACCAGTCGTAAAAGGAGGGCGGCTCACTTTCGGGCCGCCTTCCCAATCCAGTGCGCTATTCTCTTAAGGAAGTAATCCTCCAAGTCAGTGATCGAACGTAGCAATCGAAGCATGACTGAAACCGTTCAGACGCCAGGCGCTAGTCGCTGGAGATCGTGGCTGACCGAGCGCTTGGCCGAGCTGCGGCAGCGTGACGGCCAGATCTTTCTGGTGCTGGCCGTGGTGATCGGCGCGTTGACGGGCTTGGCCGTAGTCGCCTTCATCGTGCTGACGGAACGCCTTGGGATGCGTCTTTATCCCGTCGGCAGTGCTGCGTGGCGGCGCGTGCTGTTGCCGGTCGTGGGTTCGCTCGGCATTGGCTACCTCCTCTATCGCTATTTTCCCAACGCGCGTGGCAGCGGCGTGCCGCAGACGAAAGCCGCTCTGTTCGCGCGCGGAGGCTACATCACCCTGCGCACCGTCCTGGGCAAGTTTTTCTGCACCTCGGCAACCCTGGCCAGCGGAATTCCGCTGGGCCGCGAAGGCCCTTCGGTGCAAGTTGGCGCCGGCATTGCTTCCGTGCTGGGACGCCACCTCGGCCTGGGTACCGAGCAAGTCAAGAAACTAATCCCGGTGGGAGCAGCCGCAGCCATTGCCGCTGCCTTCAATACACCGCTAGCAGCCGTGCTCTTTTCGCTGGAAGAAATCACCGGCGATCTCTACGCGCCCGTGATGGGCGCGGTGGTGCTCGCATCGGCAACCGCGTGGATGGTGCTGCACGTCTTCCTCGGCGATCATCCGCTCTTCAAAGTTCCGCCCTACCAACTCGGCCATCCAGTGGAGCTTGCCGTCTACGCGGTGCTCGGCGTAGCCGGCGGCGTGGTTTCGGCAGCCTTTACGAAAATCCTGCTTGGGATACGCGCCCGCTTCCTGCGGCTCCCGCTGAAGACGGTATGGTTTCAGCCCGTAGCAGGAGGTTTGTTGGTTGGCTTGATGGGATGGTTTGTGCCGCAGGTCCTCGGCGTCGGTTACGGCTATGTCGGTGACGCCTTGAACGGACGCATGGCGCTCCAGTTGATGGCGCTGCTGGTGGTTCTGAAACTGATTGCCGTAACTACCAGTTATGCCACAGGCAATGCCGGCGGCATCTTTGGACCATCCTTATTCATAGGCGCAATGTTGGGAGGCACGGTGGGAACCATCGCCCATCATTTCTTTCCGGCCTACACGGCGACGTCCGGCGCCTACGCGCTGGTCGGGATGGGCGCGGTCTTTGCGGGCGTGGTGCGAACGCCGATGACCTCGGTGCTGATGATCTTCGAGATGACCCAGGACTATGCCGTCATCGTCCCCTTGATGATCGCCAATCTGGTGAGCCTCTTCATCGCTTCGCAATTGCAACACGAGCCCATTTACGAAGGCTTGGCGGTACAGGACGGCATCCACCTGCCGTCGGCGGAGTCACGCCAGCGCTATGCTCAATACCAAATAGTAAGAGTTATGCAAACCGCCGGCCAGTCGCTGCCCGCGGAGATTACGGTTAAGGAAGCGTTGGAACAGGTTCGATCAAGCGGCGTGCGAACCTGGCTGGTATCGGATCCACGAGGCGTCGTTGGAGTGGTCAACTTGGCACAGCTCGAGCGCGAGTTGGCCGAAGCGGCGGATAAGAAGCTCGGCGAAGTGGTCGATGCGCTGGTTTTTCCGCACGTCCACGCCGATCAGGGCCTCGATCTGGCGCTGGAGCGCATGGGCGCAAACCAGGTCGAAATCCTGCCGGTGGTCAACCGCGGAAATGTGCACAAGCTGGAAGGCATCGTAACCCTACAAGATGTTTTGAATGCCTACGGCGTAAACCGCGCCTGAGTGGACCTTTCCCGCCGCCCATGCTTGGTCGCAGAATCCAAATCGGATCGAAATTCATCTGATGCAGCATGAACTTGGAAGAAGTTTTCGTAGGACCTCTCTCGTCCCGGCAACCGCTCGCGGGGATGTTGCCGGAGGATCCGCAGCGAGCCTCCGCTGCTCAATCCGCAGACGGCGAACTGCTGGATTCCTACTCGCGGGCAGTCACGGTCGCAGTTGATCGAGTCAGTCCGTCGGTAGTCAACGTCGAAGTACATCAACAGGCAGGGCGTCGCGGTCGTCCCGAGGAACGCGCCAGTGAACGAGGGGAGCGACCCGATGCGCCGCGAGAACGTCGCGGAGGCGGCTCCGGCTTCGTCTTCACTCCCGATGGATTGATTCTCACCAACAGCCACGTAGTGCACAACGCGACGCGGATCGAGGTAACGCTCGCCGACGCAAGGCGTGCTCCGGCTCATATCATCGGCGACGATCCCGCAACCGATCTCGCCGTGATTCGGGTTGATGTTTTCGGATTGCAAACCGTGGCCCTCGGAGATTCGCAGCACCTGCGCCCGGGCCAGATCGCGATTGCGATTGGCAATCCGTACGGATTTCAATCGACGGTAACCGCGGGTGTGATCAGCGCTCTCGGTCGATCGCTCCGTTCCAACTCGGGCCGGCTGATTGAGGACGTCATTCAGACCGATGCCGCCTTGAATCCCGGAAATTCCGGCGGTCCGCTCGTCGACTCGCGCGGCCACGTGATCGGAGTCAACACCGCGACCATTCTGCCCGCACAGGGAATCTGTTTCGCAATTGGAATCAACACGGCAAAATTTGTTGCCAGCCGCTTGCTGCGCGAAGGGAGAATCCGGCGCAGTTTCATCGGAATCTCGGCGCAAACCGTTTCCATCCATCGCCGCGTGGTGCGCTTCTATGGCTTGACGCAGGAAACCGGCGTAGTGGTCGCTGGCATCGAGGACGGCGACGGCCGCAGCCCCGCGCGCGCAGCGGGTCTGCGTGAGGGCGACGTGATTGTCGCGCTCGATGACAAACCAGTGGCCGGCGTCGATGACCTCCATCGCTTGCTGACCGACGCTCAAGTCGGTGCGCGGTGCGCGCTTACCATCATCCGATACACTGAGCGCTTGGTGCTGCCAATTTTTCCGGAGGAAGCCCGTTAATTCGCCGGCATCGTGGGTCTGCAATTCCTGCGTGATTTCTGCCTCCGACGAGCGCCGTTCTTGCTCGGACCGCAACGAACTTGAATTGATCCTTCGCTGCAACTTTTTGCATTTCCACTGACGACTCTTGGGTTTTCTGCTCTGCGCTATGTAAAGAATTGTCGAAGACTTGTCAAATTCTTGTCTCCAATTCCATTCTCCTTGACATTGTTTTTTGCGGGTGTGATGATTCGCTCGACCGCATAGACAGTGTTCATGCTACACGCGCAACAGTGATCGAGCGGCCCAGACAACAGTTTCGAATCAGCAAAACCCACTTCCCAGGGAGGGAACTGCCGTGAAGAAGAAAATCGCAATTTCGCTATCTTGTTTGGTCATCGTTCTGGTCGCGAGCATGGCTCTGGTCGCGTCCGGCACGAACAAGTTTGCTTTCAGCCCTGACCTCAGAACGGTGAAGGCCAATAACGCCGCGGCCCATGTCACACCCGCACCGGCCGTCGACGAAAAGCTTACCGTCATCGCGGGCAACTTCAGTAGCTATCAAGCCGCAACCTACTTCAGCATCTTTGGCAATACCATCGACCAGGGAGTTAATGGCTTTCCCTTTCTCATTTGGCAAGGTAATGCCTTCACTCCCACGGCAGACGCCACCGTCAAAGAGCTTCAAGTGGGGCTTGGAGATCTGGACAGCGGGTACGGCTCGATCGAGTTAAGTCTCTATGACGACAACAACGGCGTACCCGGAACCGCGCTCGCAACCGGCACCGCTAAGCGCGTGCAGCCTTACGGGGAATGCTGCGGCGTGACCAGCGCTAAACTCAAGGGCGGCGGAGTAGCGGTCACCGCCGGAACTCAATATTGGGTGGTCGTCAGCACCACGCCAAAGGAAATTGATATCTATGGCTGGAACTTCAACACGACCAATATGTCGGCGGAGCCGGCGGCTGAGTTCTGCCAGGGGTCATCCACCTACTGCGGCAGCGACAGCGGAGTATGGGTTCCGTACCAGTACACGCAGAATGCATTCCAAGTGCTCGGGAACTAGATTCTGCTGGCAGGGACAGGGTGAGCTGGCCACGATCCTCAGATCTGGCCAGCTTTCTCTTTTTTGACGGTGGGGATCGCGTCCCGTGCGTGCTTGCTGCCGCCACACGGAGTCCACCTTCCTATCGCATTGCACACACTGGATTTCGTGTGTTAGCTTCGACTCGGAGAGTTCCGCTTGCGACACACGGTTCCTGCTGGGATGGACCGCAAGGAAACTGATGTTTATCTGCGGCTCGATTCGGCGAGTCTTCCCCGGCATATCGCGATCATCATGGACGGAAACGGGCGCTGGGCCCGGCGTCGCCACATGCCGCGCGTGGCCGGTCATCGCGCCGGTGTTGCGGCTGTGCGTTCGACGGTCGAAACCGCGGCGCGCGTCGGGATTCCCGCACTCACGCTCTACGCCTTCTCCGAGGAAAACTGGAAGAAACGTCCGAAGACGGAAGTCGATTTCCTGATGCGCCTGCTCTGCCACTATCTCAAAGCGGAAATTAAGACGCTCAATCAAAACAATATCCGTTTGCAATACATCGGCCGCAAGCATGAGTTACCCGAATCGGTGCAGCGCGAAATGGCGGAAGCGAGCGACGCAACCTCGAAGAACACTGGCATGTTTCTGACGCTGGCGCTGAATTACAGCGCGCGCAGCGAGATCGTGGACGCGTTCCGTTCCCTGGCTGAAGCTGCCGCCCGCAACGGCGGCCTCGATCACATAGAAGTCGATGAGCAGGCCATTAGCGAACATCTCTACACCCGCGGCCTCCCCGATCCCGACTTGGTAATTCGCACCAGCGGCGAGATGCGGCTGAGCAACTTTCTGCTCTGGCAACTGGCGTATGCGGAGATCTATGTAACCCAAACCCTGTGGCCCGATTTCCGGGGCGTGCAACTGCTCGAGGGCATCGAAGAGTATCAGAAACGCGAGCGCCGCTACGGCGGCCTGGGCCCAAACGGGCATGCACCGCTGCCCAACCTTTGTCATCCTGAGCGCAGCGAAGGACCTGCTGTTCGCGGCAAAAAGCAGGTCCTTCGCTTCGCTCAGGATGACAAAGCGTAACCCCCTCTCATGATCAAGCGCGTGGCGACCGCCGTAGTTCTCATCCCTCTGGTCTTGTTGCTGGTATTGAAAGCCCCGCTTTATGTGCTAGCCCTGGTAGCCGGAGCGGTAGCTTTGCTCGCGATCGCCGAGTTCCTTAAGCTGGCGACGCACTATGCAGTCCAGCCGCTGGCGCCAGCGACTTATGCCTTCGTCGCCATCTTCTTTCTATTTGTGATTCTCGCGTCCGCCAATCGCACGCCGTTGGTTGAGACCACAGCCATGCTCTACGGGCTCGCGGTGGGCGCGGCGCTGGCTCCGTTTGTATTTCTCACGGTTGCCATGCAACGAGCCGATCTGGCCACTGGATATCCCGCCGCCGCCGCTTCTTCCTTCGCTTTCGCTTACATCGCAATTCCGATGGCGCTTCTGGTCGCGATCCGCGAGCAACCCGCGGGCGCGATCTGGACTATCTACACACTGCTAGCCGTCTGGGCAGGAGACATCTTCGCCTACTTCGTAGGCAAGTCGCTGGGCCGTCACCGCATGTCGCCCGAGATCAGCCCGAAAAAAACCTGGGAAGGGGCGGTAGCGTCGATCCTGGCCAGCGTGATCGTCGGCGCGCTGTGGATGCAGCATGCGCCCGCAATTAGCTCGACGCTGCTGCGCATCGGATTGATCGATCGCCGCGATGGCATGTTCGGCCTGGAGCAGCCGCAACTCTGGCCCATCCTTCTGCTGTCAGCGCTAGTCAACATCGCGGCGCAGTTAGGTGACTTGGTTGAATCCCTGATCAAGCGCGGCGCCGGAGTAAAGGATTCCGGCACCATCCTCCCCGGCCATGGAGGTATGCTCGACCGCATCGACGCCATGCTCTTTGCCGTGCCCGTGGTATGGGCTTACGGCGCGTGGCGGCTGATGCAGTAAGACAAAATAAGAGACCGAGTGTGGACACTGCATTCCAAATTCTCACGATAATTGCTTTCATGGCCGTGATCGTCGGGTTGGCGGCACTTGTCCTTTCGCTTGTCGATAAGTGGACTCTGCCTAAAGAGGCGTCGGAAGAGGAAAGAGAGGCCTTCATCAATCAGCGAACCGAACGCTGGCAAGACCGATACCGGAAAGCAATAGCGGTAATGGCGGCGCTCTCTATTATCGGAAATGTCATCGCGATGATCACTAAGGCAGAAACGGGTATATCAGGTGTAATTTGGATTGCAATAGCATCCGCGTTCTTGCTTAGCCCCTGGAATCCTTTTCGTGGGAAAAGCCGCGACTGAACGGCAGCTTGCCACGACCAACTCTTTTCCCTATATTGAAGCCCATGGAAGTCCATTTCACTCCCGACGTTGAAAAGAAGCTCAATGACCTCGCGGCGCAGAGCGGACGCGGGACCGATGAGCTTTTGCACGATGCGTTGGCCGCATATTTCGACGAACTCGCACAAACGCGGGACATGCTCGACAACCGCTATGACGAACTGAAAAGCGGGAGAGCGAAGCCCATCGACGGAGAGGAAGCCTTCACCCGCCTGAAGGCGAATACTGAAGCCCTGCGCAACCGCCAATCCTGAGGAGAAATGAGCCGCGCTCGTTGGTTGACATCCTGAGCGAAGCGAAGGACCTGCTTTCTGCGCCGAACAGCAGGTCCTTCGCTTCGCTCAGGATGACAAAGCGCTGTAATGCACGGACGGCGCAACCCCAGCATCATGGGCGCAATTCTGAAGAGTAGGAAGTAAATCCCTTCGTGCTCATTTTCACACGCCCTTCAAACCCGAGGCTGCCAAAAAGAATAGAATAAAAAACATAATGATTGAAACATTAGAACCCACCGCCCTTAAGCCTTATCCGGTTTCTCTTGCAGGATATGGACTGATTAATTCTCCGCGTCTTAATAAAGGAACGGCTTTCACCGATCACGAACGCGATGTATTCGAGCTGCACGGTTTATTGCCACCGCATGTGGGGACGCTTGAGGAACAGATCGATCGCCGCATGCAAGCCTTCCGGGAACAACCGAACCCTTTCCATAAATACAGTTTTCTGCGCGATCTACAGAATTCGAACGAGACGCTGTTCTATGCGCTCTTGCTGCGCAATATCGAAGAGATGCTCCCCATCGTTTACACCCCAACCGTGGGTGAGGGGTGCCAGCGCTTCAGTGAAATTTGGAGAAAGCCACGAGGCTTGTTCCTCAGCTATCCGAATAAACACCGTATCGAACAGATACTGAGTCATTCCCGTTACGACGGTATCAAATGCATCGTCGTGAGCGATGGGGAAAGAATCCTGGGCCTCGGCGATCAAGGCGCGGGAGGCATGGGTATTCCTATCGGAAAGATGGCCCTTTACACTGCGCTCGGCGGCATTCATCCGGAGGATTGCCTTCCGATTCTGCTCGACGTGGGAACGGACAATGAGGAAAGATTAAAGAGTCCGATTTACATCGGCTGGACGCATCATCGGGTCCGCGGCGAAGCCTACGACGATTTCGTGGACGTTTTCGTCAACAGCGTGAAGAAGCGCTGGCCGCACGTTCTTTTGCAGTGGGAGGACTTTGCCGGTTCGAATGCTTCTCGACTTTTGGCTCGCTACAAAGACCAACTCTGCACTTTTAACGACGATATCCAAGGCACTGCGGCGGTAGCCACCGCGACGCTGCTCTCCGCCATCAACGTTACCGGCGTGCCCCTGGAGCAACAGAAGATCGCTGTCTTTGGCTTCGGAACCGCGGGCATCGGCATCACCAAACTGTTGATGCAGTTCATGCAGGAAAAAGGCGTCTCGGAATCGGAAGCTCGCAGCTGCATCTACGCCATCGATCGCTACGGTTTGATTACGGAAAATGGTAAAGAGGTGCGGCTCGAGCAACTGCCCTACGCCCGCAAAGAAGAAGAAGTACGGAGTTGGAGACAGCCGAATGGCGACGTCGCCTTGCTGGACGTGATCCGCCATGCCAAGCCGACCGTCCTCATCGGAGTATCGGGGCAAGGCGGCACCTTCACCGAGGAAGCGGTCCGTGAGATGGCCCAGCACACTGCTCGACCCGTCATCTTCCCGCTTTCCAATCCCACTCCCAGCAGCGAAGCCACGCCGCAGGACTTGGTAGATTGGACCGAAGGACAGGCGCTCATCGGGACTGGAAGTCCCTACGAACCGGTGAGAATCTGGGGCAGGAAAGTTCCCATCGCCCAGACCAATAACTCGTACATATTTCCCGGTCTCGCTCTTGGCATCATCGCCTCCAAAGCTAAACGCGTTACCGACAAGATGATCATGGCCGCGACCAAGGAATTGCTTCGTCTCGCGCCCACACAAAAAGATACGAAGGCCAGCCTCCTGCCCCCCATTTCGGATTCGCGTCAGATCGGTCGTTCGATCGCGAAAGCCGTGGGTATGCAGGCGATTCAAGAAGGCCAGGCGCAGGTTACGGGCGAGGACAGTCTAGAGCGCGAACTGCAGGCCAATATCTGGGAACCGGTATATGTCCCCTACGAGCGCAAAAGAGGATAGAAAAGAGGGCTAGATTTCCCCTGCGGCTCCCGGAGCCGGTTCGGACTGCATCCCCGTCCCGTACAATAGAAGAATCCTCCAGATGAAACGCATCGCCATCCTGGGTTCGACCGGTTCGATTGGCCGCAGCACTTTGAGCGTGGTCGAAAGCTATCCCGACCGCTTTCAGGTCTCGACGCTGGCCGCCGGCAGCAACGTCGAACTGGCCTTCGAGCAAGCCGTACGCTGGAAGCCTGTTGCAGTGTCGCTGGCGGACGAAGCCGCGGCTGGAGCGCTCCAGTCGAAACTAAGGCAAGCAGGTTTGGGCAAGATCGAAGTCGTTCACGGCGCCCCAGGCACGGTTCGAGTCGCAACCCATCCCGACGTGGATTTCGTAGTCAGCGCCATCGTAGGCATCTCCGGCTTGGAGGCGACCTATGAAGCGGTGCGAAGCGGCAAATCTGTTGGCCTGGCCAATAAAGAGTGCCTTGTCGTCGCGGGCGAATTGATCACCGCCGAGGCGCGGAAACAGGGCAAGCCGCTCCTGCCCATCGACAGCGAACATAACGCCGTCCACCAATGCCTGCGCGGCGGCCGACGAGACGAAAAAGTAAACGAGGTGGAGCGCATCTGGCTGACCGCGTCCGGCGGCCCGTTCCTCCACACACCCAAGTCGGAATTTGCGTCCATCACCGTCGAACAGGCGCTCAATCATCCCACCTGGAAAATGGGCAAAAGGATCACCATAGACTCGGCCACATTAATGAACAAAGGTTTCGAGGTGATTGAGGCTTGCCGCTTGTTCAACATCCCGCCCGAGCGCGTGCAAGTCATTGTGCATCCTCAGTCTACGATCCATTCCCTGGTCGAGTTCGTGGATGGCAGCATCCTCGCCCAAATTTCCGTGACTGATATGCGTCTCCCCATCCTGTACGCGCTAACCTATCCGGATCGCATCCCCTCGGACTTGCGCTTCTCGGTCATGGACCTGCGGCATCTCGATTTCTGCCCTCCGGATATGAGTAAATTTCCTTGTCTTCGTTTGGCCTATGAAAGCTTGGCTTACGAGAGCGGGGCCTACGAAGCGGCCGGCGCTGGAGGCGCCAAGACCATCGCCCTGAACGCCGCCGACGAGGTCGCCGTAGCCGCGTTTCTGGAGGAGCAGATCGGGTTCGAGGACATCCCCCGGGTCATCGAACAAGTAATGGCTGCAACGCCAGCCGCACATTTGGAATCTATACATAAGGTGCTCGCCCTAGATACAGAGGCCCGCGTTTTGGCAAGCGAAATCGTGCGGCAGCGCAGCCGAAAGCTATCGCCCATCAGGGCCATTTCGTAAGAGGAATTTTGGAGTAATCTGAGAAGGATATGCCTGTGCTTTTGTCCCTGCTTCATACCATTTTTACGATGGCGATCGTGCTCGGGTTCCTCATCCTGATTCACGAGTTCGGCCACTTCGCCGTCGCCAAGTATTTCGGCGTCAAGGTGGAAGTCTTTTCGATCGGCTTCGGCAAGCGCCTGGTGGGCTTTAGCAGAGGGGAAACCGACTATCGCATCAGCGCCATTCCGCTCGGCGGTTACGTCAAAATGTCGGGAGAAAATCCCATGGACGCCCGCAGCGGCGATCCCGGGGAATTTCTTTCCCACCCGCGCTGGCAGCGTTTTCTCGTAGCCATAGCCGGACCGGCCATGAACATCATTCTCGCCGTCGCCGTGCTCACCGCCGTCTACATGGTGCACTACGAATACCCCGCCGTGGTCGATGAGCCAACGGTTGTGGGATGGGTGAATCCAGACACGCCCGCGCAAAAAGCGGGCATTCAGATCGGTGACAAGATTGT
The DNA here is from genome assembly GCA_049592035.1 of Terriglobales bacterium. Classification (GTDB taxonomy): domain Bacteria; phylum Acidobacteriota; class Terriglobia; order Terriglobales; family Acidobacteriaceae; genus Acidiflorens. The sequence goes on along the minus strand of JBAWFQ010000127.1, from coordinate 40,692 downwards.
CAGCGTCGACGGCGTCGAGAATCCCAACTGGGAGCAGGTGGATGTCAAAGCCGCTCTCAGCCCCAATCAACCTTTGAAATTTGGCATCGAGCGTGATGGCAAGGTCACGGAAAAAGTCCTCATCCCGGAGCCGGTAGGCACGAATCAATACGGGGACATCGGTTGGGTGCCGAAAGAACCGAGCGTCACTCTGACCACGGTCGAACCCGGCATGCCCGCCGCCAACGCCGGCATCAAAGTAGGAGACCAACTTCTCACTGCAAACGGCCAGGACATTCCGGTCGTGCAGGCGCTCATCCAGATGCTGAAGCGCACTAAAGATCAGCCGCTGGAAATTGTGGTTCTCCGCGACGGCCAGAAAAAAACCTTCACCGTGAAACCGATGCTCGACCCCGGACAATCTGGACAAGAACCGGCTTACCGGATCGGCGTCGCCAGCCTTCCCACCAAGGTCGTGAAGCTCAATTTCGGGGACGCCCTGCAGCGCTCACTGGCCGACAACAAGAAGAGCTCTTTCCTGATCCTCGAACTGCTGCAAAAAATGGTGCAGCACAAAGTTTCCATGCGTCAGGTTGACGGTCCCATCGGCATTGGCAGCGCCGTTGGCGCGGCCGCCCGCGAAAAGGGCTGGACTCCCCTGCTCTTAATCACCGCCGCCATCAGCCTGAATCTCGGCATCATGAACCTGCTGCCCATTCCCATTCTCGATGGCGGAGTGATCCTGCTGCTTTTCATCGAGGGCCTGATGCAGAAAGAAATCAGCCTGCCTATCAAAGAACGTATCTACCAGGCTGCGTTCGTCTTCTTAGTGCTCTTCGCCGTGATGGTGATCTACAACGACCTGGTCAAGACCTTGCCGGGGCTCACCAGGATGCCATAACCCTCTAACGCAGAGTACGCCGCGGTTACGCAGAGGTCGCAGAGGAAATACGGGTTTAGCAAGAACTTCTCCGCGCTCTCTGCGTCTAACTCAGCGTCCTTTGCGGTAAAGGGTTTCTCGCGCTTTTCCCTCCCCTGGTTTAAAATAGACCTCACACATGGCTGAAATTAAGCGCAGAAAAACCTTTACCGCATCGATTGGCGGAGTCCGGGTGGGCAGCGATGCACCAGTTATGGTGCAGTCCATGACCAACACCGACACTGCCGACATCCCCGGCACCATCCAGCAGGTAGCCGCCCTGGCACGGGCCGGAAGCGAAGTAGTCCGCGTAACCGTCAACAATGACGATGCCGCTAAGGCCATCCCCCACATTGTTGAGGGACTGGAGAAGCAGGGCGTGCGCGTGCCCATCGTTGGCGACTTCCATTACAACGGACACCTCCTGCTAACCAAGTATCCCGGCTGCGCCGAGGGCCTAGCCAAGTACCGCATTAATCCGGGCAATTCCAGCATTGGACGCAAGGGCGACGACAACTTCCGCACCATGGTCGAGGTTGCCGTGAAGTATCAGAAACCGGTGCGCATCGGCGTGAACTGGGGTTCGCTCGATCAAGCCCTGCTGACCCGAATGATGGACGAGAACTCGCGCCTCCCCGAGCCCAAAGACGCGCGCGAAGTGACCATGGAAGCGATCGTGGTGAGCGCGCTAAGCTCGGCGAAGCTAGCCGAGCATCACGGACTGCGGCCTGACCAGATCATCCTGAGCGCCAAAGTCAGCGGAGTGCAGGACCTGATCGACGTCTACCGCATCCTGGCCGCACGCTGCGAATACCCGCTGCATCTGGGATTAACGGAAGCCGGCATGGGAGCCAAGGGCATCGTGGCGTCCAGCGCCGCCATGGCCGTCGTGTTGCAAGAAGGCATCGGCGATACCATCCGAGTTTCGCTTACGCCTGCGCCCGGAGGCGATCGCACCGAAGAAGTTCGCGTGTCGCAGCAAATTTTGCAGTCGCTCGGGATTCGCAGCTTCACCCCGCAAGTTACCGCCTGCCCCGGCTGCGGACGCACCACCAGCACCTTCTTCCAGGAAATGGCCGAGCAGATCCAAACCTACCTGCGCGAGCAGATGCCCGTCTGGAAACAGACTCACACCGGCGTGGAAGAAATGAAAGTAGCCGTGATGGGCTGCGTGGTCAACGGCCCCGGAGAATCGAAGCACGCCAGCCTGGGAATTTCTCTGCCCGGAACCGCCGAAGAACCAAAGGCTCCCGTTTATGTAGACGGCCGACTCTTTACGACGCTCAAGGGCGACAAGATCGTGGCCGAGTTCATGAAAATTCTCGACGACTATGTCGAGTCACACTACGCGAGCAGGGAAAAAGATAAGGAAGAAGTTGGCGCCCGATGAGATGCTTCTAACGATGCAGAGTAATCCCGCGTCCCAACAAGAAAATGAAGACGAGCGACAGGATTGCCCGCCGCGATGATCCAGACGTAGTTCCTGCCTATGCCTTCCGACCCTAGTTCGGGAACGATCTTTTTCGGAGTGTAGTACCGCAACCAGCAGGCCACAGTCCGCGCCTGCCGCTCCGGGCAGAGCGGATTGCCAAACCCGGAAACTCGCCTTTGAAGCCAAGAACGATAGGTGGGCCGAGACAATAGGGTTCACGATGGTTGAGGGCCAAGTGTTGTATTTTCGGTCGGGCCGGGAGGGCAAATCGGAAATTCCCGCCTACAGCGGCGGCAAGGAGGACAGGCATGGGATTCATCGTTTGGATTGTGGTCGGGCTGATCGCAGGTTGGCTTGCGGGTCAGGTGATGAAGGGCGGCGGCTACGGCGTGCTCGTCGATATCATTCTCGGAATCCTCGGCGGCGTTCTGGGCGGCTGGGTCTTTGGACTCCTGGGAATCTGGCCGGGAGGCGGCATGATAGGAGCCATCATTGTCGCATTTGTGGGCGCGGTAATTTTGGTCGGGATTACGCGCCTGCTGAAGAAAGCCTGAAGAAGACTTCAGCGATAGCAGCGCAATGGGCTGAGCGGGTATTAGTCAGTTACCGACCAAAAGTGTGCGCTAAGTTCTTTGGAATTGGGGTGGGAGACGGGAATTGAACCCGCAACCGTCGGAGCCACAGTCCGATGCTCTACCAAGTTGAGCTACTCCCACCGTAGAGTGGTTGTACCGAGAACGATTATAGCAATTGCGGCGGAAGTGCGGCGTACTGCCCCTAAAAGGGGCGGTCCATTTTCGAGGTTATTGGCATCGCTGAAGCGATGCCCTGATACGAAAACCTGATCTGATATGGAACGATGGCTTGCCGCGGTTCGCCTACACTCGCCCCACGCCCATGTATTGGAATCCCATGGCGCGCAGGCGTGACGAGTCGAGCAGGTTCTTGGTGTCGATGATGATCGGCCGTTTCACCAGGTGGCGGATCTTGGTGAAATCGAGGGTCCGGAATTCTGGCCAGCCGGTCGCGACCACGACGGCATCCGCTCCCTCGCAGACTCCGTAGGCGGACTCGCAGTACTTCACCATGCCATTCAGTTGGAGCCGCGCATCGGGCATCGCCGCCGGATCATAAGCCCGAACACGCGCTCCACCGGAAAGCAGGTTTTGCGCCAGTTGCAGAGAAGCCGATCCCGCCACCGAGTTGGTGTTCGGCTTAAACGCAAGCCCGAGAATGCCCACGTCCTTGTTGCACACGGTGTCGAGCGCGGCGGCTACTTTTTGCATGAGCCGGTCCGCCAGTTGCAGGTTCACTTCCCGGGCGGCATTCAGCACTTTGAGTTCAACCCGGTTCTCGCGGGCCAGCCCGGTGATCGATTCCATATCGCTCTCGGCGAAAATTCCACCCATGCCGGCGCCCGGTTGCAGGCAGCGTGGCGCAATTTTCTTGTCCAGCCCCAGGGCAAGTGACAAGCTGACGGCATCGGCGTTCACGTGTTCGCACAAACTGGCGATTTCGTTGATGAACGAAATTTTGGTGGCCACAAAGGCCGTCGTCGCTTCCCGCGCCAACTCCGCGGTTTCGTAATTCGTGACCAGCACGGGAACTCCGCGCATGACCAGGGGATGAAAAATCTGCTTCAGAGTGGAAACGGCTTCGCTCGAAGGCGTTCCGAGAATGATGCGATCCGGCCAGTTGAAATCCTCGACTGCGCAGCCGTTGGTGAAAAACATCGGCTGGCACACCAGCAGGCTCTTCAGCCCTTTTTGCTTCAGGCTTTTGTCAATCCTTGTGGTCGAACCCACGCGGTCCGGGGTCACGATCGACAGCACCTGGAATCGGCCCGCGGCGTTCGCCAGGCGGAGTACGAGATCTTCCAGTCCCTGCGCGGAATCTTCCGCCAGAAAAATTACCTGCGCCTTGCGCGCCAGGTCTTCCGGCTCCGCCGAATACACGAGGCGTCCGGAACGAACGTTTCGCCGAATCACTTCCTGAAGATTCTTTTCGAAAAAAGGAATATTGCCTTTGGCGACTTCCATGATGCGTGTGCCGTCGGCATGACAGCAGCAAACAGGTGTGCCAAAATCGGCGAGACAGGCGGAAATAACGGTGGCAAGGTAGCCGGATCCATAAACCCCAATTTGCATAATTGCACTCTTCCGATCGAACTTCTAAGTTGAAGTTCGATCAAGCCCGCAGCCTGGGATCCGGCGCTCGGGATGCAGCCCGTTAAATCTATGGTAATCCGGCCAACGGGCTTGGCAACGGGTGGAAAGTACATGTACGTTCGGTCCGCGAAACTGCCCGCTGGTTGCGGGTTTTCAGGGGGTATTGCAGAAGGGTCGCTAACCCCGTATAAAACCTGCATTCGGGACGGGTAGCGGCTCGGTTTTTTCCTGGATTACAACTTCGAAGACAATTGGCCGCGTCCCAAGGGTACCGGCGCCAGATCCTGCCAGTGACTGCCATTCTCGCGAACGAACATCAACTCTTCTACCGGAACCTCGCGCCTGCCCGCAAACTCCGCCCAGCGCTCGCGTGCCAGGGCTAACGCCGCGCTCGCCTGCGCGTCGGTTTCTGTTTTCAAAATTGTCAGATGCGGAATATAAGGCCAACTCTCATCGCAGCACAGCCCTTTGCCACAGAGTTGATCGTGCAGCTCGCGTAGCCGATAAGCGGCGCGCTTTACCTGGATAAACACCGTCGGAGTCGTTGGGAGAAAAGTTTCCACGTCTCCCAGCTCCACGCTAAAAGGGACAACGTGGCTGCAAGCTTCCTCCAGAAATTCGAGCGCGGCCGCTTCCGTTCCCGCCAGCTCCCGCGGAGGAAGAATAGTGAGATGGGCCGGCATGTGAGCGATTGTGGGATGGAGTTCCTGCCGCAGCTGGGCGACAAACTCACCAACTGGATTCCGAACGTAGGTCACCAATGCGTAGCGTGAACTGGCCATGTCTTCCGAAGCAGATTATAGTCCGACTGCGCCCGGCAAGGGCATTCCACCTTCAGGTAGTGTCACGAAGGTCACCAGGACAATAATCTCAATCCGTACCACTGGGGACGGGTCCGGCTCCATATTGAGGGATGTCGTGGTGCCGTCGCTGCATGCGCAGCCGCAGCCGGTCGAACGCCAAATAGACAACGGGCGTGGTATAGAGCGTGAGCAACTGACTCAAAATCAGCCCACCGACAATCGTGATGCCCAGGGGGCGGCGCAGCTCAAACCCGGTGCCTGTCCCAAGCGCCAATGGCAGTGCGCCCAGTAGCGCAGCCATCGTCGTCATCAGAATGGGACGGAAGCGCAACATGCAAGCTTCAAAGATTGAGTCGAGCGGCTTTTTTCCTTCTTTGCGCTCCGCATCCAGCGCGAAATCGATCATCATGATGGCGTTCTTTTTGACGATTCCGATCAGCAGCACAATCCCAATAATGGAGATGATGTTCAGATCTTGCTTGAAGAGCAACAGGGCCAGCATCGCGCCCACGCTCGCCGATGGCAGCGTGGAGATGATGGTCAGAGGATGAACCAGGCTTTCATACAAGATGCCGAGAACGATGTAGACCGCCAGCAACGCGGTCACAATCAACACGGGCTCGGTGCCGAGAGATTGCTGATAGGCCTCCAGCGTGCCCGCAAAAAAGCCTTGCAACGTGGAGGGAGCACCCAGCCGCTTTTGCATCTGGTCGATGCTCAGCGTGGCATCGCTTAGAGATTTATTCTCCGCGAGATTAAAAGACACGGTCACCGAGGGAAACAGCCCCGTATGATTGACGGCCAGTGGCGTGTTGTTGGCATGCGCCGTGGCCATCGCGAGCAGCGGAATGCTGTTGCTGCCGTTGCTGCCGCTCGCCGTATGCAGATAAATGTCTTTCAATCCCTCCGGGCTTTGCCAATACTGCGGAGCAACTTCCAGCACGACGTAATACTGATTCAATTGCGTGTAGATGATGGACACTTCCGACTGGCCGAATGCGCCGTATAACGCCGAGTCGAGCGATTGCACGGTGAGCCCGAGTTTGGCCGCAGTGGCGCGATCATAGGTCAGCAGCTCATCCAATCCGCCATTTTGCTGGTCCGAACTCACGTCCTGCAGACCCGGCAGGTGCTGCATCTGACTCAAAATGCGCGGCCCCCACGTGGCGAGATCCTGCACGTTGTCGGCTTGCAGCGTGTATTGATACATGGCATTGCTGGAGCGTCCGCCGATGCGCAGATCTTGCGCCGCTTGCAGAAATGCGGAAGCCACCGGCAAGCGATTCAATTTCGGACGCAACCGGTCAATGATCTGTGAGGCGCTGACATTGCGTTGCGCCAACGGCTTCAGCGCAATGTACAGGGACCCGGTGTTTGTGGCCCCGCCGCCGCCGGTAAACGCAATCACATTGGCAACCGCCGGGTCATCCTTGATCACCGCGCCAATCCGTCGAATAGAGTCGTCCATCGAAGGGAACGATGCATCCTGCGGCCCGCGCACGCTCCCGGTAATCGCTCCCGTGTCCTCCACCGGAAAAAAGCCCTTGGGTATTTTGATGATCAGCACGACATTGAGCGCGATGGTGATGAAAAGAACCACCAGCGTCGGCGCAGGATGTTCGAGCACCCAACGCAGGCTGGTGCGATACCAGGAGAGCATGCCGTCAAAGAATTTTTCGCTGGCCATGTAGATGCGGCCATGTTTTTCCTTGCGCTCGGCTTTCAACAAGTAGGCGCACATCATCGGAGTCGTGGTCAGCGAGATAATCATCGACACGAAAACAGCGGTCGAAAGCGTCACCGCAAACTCGCGGAAGAGGCGGCCGACAATTCCACCCATCATGAGCAGCGGAATAAAGACGGCAATCAGCGAAATGCTGATGGTAAAGACGGTGAAGCCAATTTCCTCCGCACCCTTCAGCGCCGCGGCGAATGGCGCTATGCCGTCTTCCAGATGGCGCGTGATGTTTTCCATCACCACGATGGCGTCATCGACCACAAATCCGGTGGCAATGGTCATCGCCATCAGCGAAAGGTTGTCCAGGGTGTATCCGAACAGATACATGACAGCGAACGTGCCCACCAGTGAAACCGGCACTGCAACCGCGGGAATAAGCGTAGCGCGCCCGTTGCGCAGAAAAATAAACACTACGGCAATCACCAGCGCGATGGAAATGATCAGCGTCCTCTCCACGTCACTGACCGAGGCGCGAATCGTAGTGGTGCGGTCCAGAACGATGGTGGTATCGATGCCGAGCGGAATGGATGCCTGGATAAACGGCAGTTGTGCGCGAACCAGGTCGACGGTGTCAATGATGTTGGCACCCGGCTGGCGGAAGATGATGACCGTAACCGAGCGCTTGCCGTTGAGATATCCGGCAGCCCGAATGTTGGCGACCGAGTCCGTAACCTCGGCGACATCCGATAGATGAATCGCCGCGCCGTTGTGATAGCCGACCACGAGCGGCTTGTAGTCGACGGCGTGCGAAATCTGATCGTTGGCCAGAATGTCGGCGGTCACCACGCCATCGGAGATTTGCCCCTTGGCCAAGTCTGCGTTTTGCAAGCTCAGCGCCGATTGCAGATTGCTAAGCTCAAGGCCGTAGTTGGCCAATTGCGTGGGATTTGCGTCCACCCGCACCGACGGCAACGCACCTCCACCAACCACCACCTGCCCCACACCCTGAATCTGCGACAACTTCTGTTGCACGACAGTGGAGGCTTCGTCGTACATTTTGTCGGCGCCATATTTGTCGGAGGTGAGGCCGAGAATCATGATCGGCGAATCGGCGGGATTGACCTTGCGATAAGTCGGATTGCCCGGGAGATTAGCGGGCAGATATGTTCGCGCCGCGTTGATAGCAGCTTCCACGTCGCGCGCCGCGCCGTCGATGTCGCGGCTGAGGTCGAACTGAATCGTGATCGACGTGCTGCCCAGCGAACTCGCGGAAGTCATTTCCGTGACGCCCGCAATATGGCCGAGCTGCCGCTCGAGCGGAGTAGCAACGGACGACGCCATGATGTCGGCGCTGGCTCCCGGCAAACCGGCGCCGACCGAGATCGTCGGGAAGTCGACCTCTGGCAAAGGCGCCACGGGCAGCACTTCAAACGCAATCGCCCCCGCAATAGCAACCGCCACTGTAAGGAGCGTCGTGGCCACCGGGCGGTAGATGAAGGGTGCGGAAATGTTCATGCCGGCCCTGCCAGTTCTCCGCCTTCGGTCTCGGCACGATTCGATTTTTTCGCAAAGCGGTGCGCCAGATTGTCGAAGAAAACATAGATGACAGGCGTCGTGTAAAGCGTGAGCACCTGGCTCAGGAGCAATCCGCCCACCATGGAGATGCCCAGCGGCCGCCGCAATTCAGAACCGAAACCCGTTCCCAGCGCCAGCGGCAGCCCCGCCAGCAGCGCCGCCATAGTGGTCATCATAATGGGACGGAAGCGGAGCAGACAGGCGTCGTAGATTGCGTCGGTCGCGTTCTTCCCATGCTTCCGCTCGCCTTCCAGCGCGAAGTCGACCATCATGATGCCGTTCTTTTTCACGATGCCGATCAGCAACACAATACCGATGATCGCCACCACGCTTAAAGCCTGACGAAAAATAAGCAGCGCCAGAAAAGCGCCCACGCCCGCGGACGGGAGCGTCGACAGAATCGTGATCGGATGAATAAAGCTTTCATACAAAACTCCAAGCACGATGTAGACCGTAACCAGCGCGGCCAGAATCAGCAATGGCTCATTGGCCAGCGAAGCTGTGAATGATGCGGCAGTGCCTTGAAACCCGGCCTGCAGGCTGGCAGGCATATGCATGTCTTTCTCTGCTTTGTCGACGGCTGTAATCGCCTCGCCCAATGCCGCATTCGGCGCCAGATTGAACGACACCGTGATGGCCGGAAATTGCCCCTGGTGGCTGATGGAGAGCGCCTCGGTTGTGTTTTCGAAATGCGAAAAAGCGCTCAACGGCACTGCATTGCTCGTAGACGAACTAGTGGCGCCAGCTGAGTTTGCTCCCGTGCTCGGTGTCGACGAGGCAATGGGAGAAAGCGCATTCGCGGGCGGAGTCAAGGTATTCGCCGCCGGAGTGTACAGCGCCGAACTGGTCAGCGCATTCGATCCTGCCGAAGATGATCCCGAGGACGCGAACGACGAAGCGGCTCCGGCGCCGGATGCACCCGCCGAAGCATTTGCCTGGATATAGAGCCGGTTCAGATTGTTCGGATCCTTCTGAAATTTCGGATCCGTTTCCAGCACCACGTGGTATTGATTCACCTGCGTATACATGGTGCTGATCTGCCGCTGACCAAAAGCGTCATACAGAGTGTTATCGATGGTCGTCGGCGCAATCCCCAGTCGCGACGCGGTAACGCGGTCGATCACCAGCGAAACCGCCGATCCGCCTAGCTGTTGATCGGTAGCCACGTCTTCTAGTTCCGGCAACTGCTTCAGCCGCTCGACGAATCGATTGGTCCAATCGTTCAGCTCATCGGCATTGGGATCTTCGAGCGTGTACTGGTATTGCGTGCGGCTCACCCGGTCATCCACGGTGATGTTCTGCACCGGCTCCATAAACAGCGTGATCCCCTGCACCTGGTTCACGCGCGAAGTAAGCCTGCGGATCAGATCGGATGCGCTGATCTTGCGCTGATCGAGCGGCTTCAAGTTGATCGACATCCGGCCGCTGTTGGTAGTCGTATTCGTTCCGTCGGCGCCAATAAATGACGAAACGCTTTCCACCGCCGGGTCATCCAGAACTGCCTTGGTAAGCTCCTGCTGCTTTTCAGCCATCGCCTTGTAGCCAATCGTCGGCGGCGCCTGCGATATCCCCTGAATGACGCCCGTATCCTGCACCGGAAAAAATCCCTTGGGGATGATGATGTAAAGAACAACCGTGAGCACCAGCGTGGTCAAAGCGACGAACAGAGTGATGGTTTGGTGACGAAGTACAACCTTCAGGGTACGGCCATAGAAGGCGATCATTCCCTCGAACGCACGCTCGGTGAATCGATAAACGCGCCCCTGCTTCTCCTTTGGGTTATGCCGCAAAATTCGCGCGCTCATCATCGGAGTCAGCGTAAGCGAGACCACTGCCGAAACAATGATGGTGACTGCCAGGGTGACGGCAAACTCGCGGAACAGCCGTCCCACCACGTCGCCCATAAACAAGAGCGGAATCAGCACAGCGATGAGCGATACGGTCAGCGACAAAATGGTGAATCCAATTTGTTCCGCTCCCTTGAGTGCCGCTTCCATCGGCGGATCGCCTGCTTCGATGTAGCGCGAGATGTTTTCGATCATCACGATGGCATCATCCACCACGAAGCCGGTGGAGATGGTTAGCGCCATCAGCGACAGGTTATCCAGGCTGTAACCGAGGATGTACATCGCCGCGAAAGTGCCGATCAGTGACAGCGGCACCGCCACGCTCGGAATAATGGTCGCGTAAAGACTGCGCAAGAAGAGGAAGATGACGAGCACCACAAGTCCGACCGTCAACATCAATTCGAACTCAACGTCGGCAACCGATGCTTCAATAGAGGTCGTAAGATCGGTAAGCGTGGTTACCTGTATGCCAACGGGCAAGTTAGCCTGAAGCTGCGGCATCAGTTGCTTGATGCTCTTGACCACCGCGATCGTGTTGGCTCCCGGCTGGCGTTGCACGTTCAGGATGACTGCCGGGGTCTGGTTCATCCACGCCGCCTGTTTATTGTTCTCGACGCCGTTCACAATCCGCGCTACATCGGTCAGCATCACCGGCGCGCCGTTGCGGTAGGCAACCACGACCTTCCCATAATCGACGCTGGTGATCAGCTGATCGTTGGCGTCGATCTGGTAATCCTGGCGCGGCCCATCGAAGTTGCCTTTGGCGGCGTTCACACTGGCGCTGGCCAGCGCCGTGCGCAGGTCCTCCAGGTTGATGCCGTACGAGGACAGTGCGGTGGGATTGGCTTGAATGCGGACGGCGGGCTTTTGGCCACCGCTGATCGTGACCAGGCCGACCCCGTTGAGCTGCGAAATCTTGGGCGCAAGCCGGGTGTCGACCAAGTCCTCGACCTGAGAAAGCGGTATCGAATTTGACGTAATCGCCAGCGTAAGCACGGGAGCATCGGCGGGATTCGTCTTACTGTAGACCGGCGGCGCCGGCAGAATTGATGGCAACAGACTTTGCGCAGCATTGATTGCCGACTGCACCTCTTCTTCCGCTACATCAATATTCAAAGAGAGGGTGAACTGCAAAACGATCACGGAGGTTCCGCCAGAACTGGTGGAAGTCATCTGGCTCAACCCCTGGAGCTCGCCGAATTGCCGCTCCAGTGGCGCTGTCACCGTAGTCGCCATCACGGTTGGGCTCGCTCCGGGATAGAACGTGAGTACCTGAATGGTCGGATAATCAACTTCTGGCAAGGCGGACACCGGCAGTTGGAAATAACCGACAATCCCGACCAGAAGAATGGCCGCCATCAGCAAAGAGGTGGCAACCGGCCGCAAAATAAACGGGCGAGAAGGACTCACGGGGCGCTGCTCCCGTTGCTGGCTGGGGCGGGCTTGGTCGAATTCGGACTCGGACTCGAACTTTGGCTCGAGTTCTGATTTGAAACCACGACCGCCGTGTTGTTCTGCAACTTATCGAAGCTGCTGTTAGCGACCACATCTCCAGGATTAATGCCGTCAACCTGTGTCATCCCGCCGTCGGTGACTCCCGGCTTTACCGTGCGCATCTCAGCCTTATCGTTCTGAATCACATACACGAACGATGCCTGTCCGTTTTGCTGAATCGCGGATGCAGGAATCAAAGTCACTCCCTGCAATGTGTTCACCAGCAGGCGAGTATTCACAAACTGGTTGGGGAAAAGCGCATCATTCTTGTTCTCAAAGAGGGCTCGTCCTTTGACGGTCCCGGTCGTAGTGTCAATCTGGTTATCGATCGTCAGCAGCGTTCCGCTGGCGATTTTCTTCTGCGCCGCACGATCGTAGGCAGCGACGGTGAGCTTAGCTTTCTTATGGAGTTGCGCCACAACCGCGCCCAGGTTGTCTTCCGGAATTGTGAAAATAACGGTGATCGGCGTCAACTGTGTGATCACCGCCAGAATCACGGTTCCCGCCGACTGCACCACGTTCCCCGGATCGACCAGCCGTAATCCCACGCGGCCGGAAATCGGCGCAGTGATGTGGCAGAAATCGACCTGCACCTGGTCATATTGCACCGTGCCTTCGTCGTTTTTAACCGTTCCCTTGTCCTGCAATACAATTTTTTCCTGATCATCTAATTGCTGCTTGGCAATCGAATTTTTCGCCCACGCGTCCTGGTAGCGCTGCAGATCCATCTCGGCCTCTGCGAGCACGTTCTGGTCGCGCTCGAGCGCACCTTGCGCCTGCAAAAGATTCGCGCGGTAGGGCCGCGCATCGATATCAATCAGCGAATCGCCTTTACTTACCAACTGCCCTTCCTTAAAGTGCACGGCCACAACCAAGCCATTCACCTCGCTGGTAATCGAATTGGTATAGACCGGAGTCACCGTCCCGATCGAGTCAAGGTAAACGCCGATGTCACCCTGCTTAGCCGTTGCAGTCGTAATCGGAATCTTCGGAGGCGCGGGCTTCTCTTTCTTTGCATTCTCGTCATGGCGCCGTACCAGCACGACGGCCAGCCCTGCGGCGAGCAACAGCAGAATCAATACGACGATCCACCATACTTTGCGCCGGTGAGATGTGGACCCATCCGCCGGGAGTGGTTGACTAGGATCAAGGGGACGATGCTCCTGGGTGTCAGCGGTCAATCGGATCTCCTTTTCCGGCGCCAAATTGTTCAAGAATTATAGTCGAGCACAGGCGGAGAGAGGTCGATTCGCAATCCTCCCGTCAGGTTGCTACGACACGCGGCCTTCATTGGAATTCCCGGCTATCGCGCGTCGCGTTGATGCAACTCATCCCGTGGCCTATCATGAAACTGCGCACAGAGCCGCACGGAGACAGGTCATGCAACGCAGATCATTCCTGAAAGGCGCAGGAGCAATCACCATCGCCGTCATCGGCGGTGGAGTCTGGCGCGCCTACGATCAGGGCGTGTTCAGCGTCGGCGAAGGACCGGCTTACGAACCATGGAAGGACTGGCGCAAAGATTCGAGCGGCGGAACGCTGGCACTGGTGCGCGCCGCGATTTTAGCTGCGAGTCCGCACAATACGCAGCCCTGGCTGTTCAAGCTGACGAATTCGTCGATTGAGTTGTACATCGACACCAAGAGAAATGTCGGCGCCCTGGATCCCTTCCTACGGGAAGAACACATCGGAATGGGCTGCGCTCTCGAGAACCTGATGCTGGCCGCCGCCGCGAACGGCTACCAGGCAACGGTGACGCTGCTTCCCGCCAAGCTGGGCCCGATTCCCACCGATCCCCAACCTGAACTCCTGGCGCGCATAGATCTAGCCGCGGGCAAGCCGGAGCCCAGCGAGCTGTACGATGCCATCCCGCGACGCCACACCAATCGCGGCAAGTACATCCCCGAGAAACCGCTGCCCGTCGATTTCATCGACACTCTAAACCGCCTGCCCAGCGACGAGCCCGAAGTCAAACTTTTTCTTCTGACGAAAGAGGCCGACCGAAGAGAGCTCGTCGAAATCACCGCGGCAGCGAATGACGAAATCTATGCCGACCCGGCAGTCAATCGTGGCAGCCATCCATGGATTCGGACGAAATGGAGCGATGTCCAGAAATTCCGCGATGGCCTCACGGTCGATGCCTTCGGCCAACCGCCCATCGCGACTGCCATTGCCAAGACGATGCCATTGTGGATGCTGCGGCGGGTTTTGTCGCGCGGCGAAAAGGATGGCTACGCGAAGCTGATGCTGACCGCTCCGCTCATGGGCATCATCGCCGTGCATGACCGTTACGACCGCGAAGATTGTTTGCGCGCTGGACGAATCTGGCAAAGGGCGCATTTGCTGGCAACGGCTCGCGGCGTGGCCGGACGGCCCTGCAACGAGTCCGTAGAAATGATCGACCATGACAAGGCGCTCGCCAAGCCTCCGCACTCAGCCAACTTGCTAGCTGAACTTCTCGGTGACGCCTCGTGGCAGCCAACGTTCGTTTTCTATATGGGTTATCCGAAGTGGATCGCCCATGCGAGCCCGCGGCGGCCGATTGAGAACGTAGTTCTCTGACGTTGTCCCGCTTGGCCAGATCCCACTCCTCTGTGACATTCTCAGAACTGCGGCACGGTTTGTGCACCGGTCGATGCTAGAAGGCGAGCGTTGGAGTGGTAATAAAGTCAGAGCGTGCTTTAGAATCAATTCTGTAAATCATGTCGGGGCGTAGCGCAGCCTGGTAGCGCACCTGCCTTGGGCGCAGGGGGTCCGCGGTTCAAATCCGCGCGCCCCGACCAAATAAATTTCAGCGATCTGGGGATCTAGCGATCATCGCTTTCCCCCGAGACCATCCGATCGAGCGCGCGCCGCCCGCGTTCCCGGTCTCCCGTAACCAGATAGACGAGCATGGCGCCCTGATACAGTTGCAGCAGGACCTCGACCGCCTCCGCATCCAGCAGGAATTCCCGCAGCATATCGGCCCACAAGCGCTGTTGTTCCTCAAAGAATCTCCGGGCCCGCTTTGACCCGCTCCAGCTTCGGCGCGTCAGGTCCATCGCCAAACGCACAACCCCCCGAGACTCCGCGCTGGTCGTCTGTTCCCACAACGCCGCAACCACAGACTGCAGGGACGCGCCCGCCGGAAAAGCGCTCGCTCGGAGCCTAGCCCGCAGCCGTTCTTCCAGAAGTGCCATCGCCATCTCCTCGATGGCATCGCGCCCGCCGAAATAGTGGATCAGCATCCGCTTGCTGCTTCCAACGGCCTTCGCCAGGTTGTCCAGACTAAGGTCAAGCGTTCCGGCGCGGATGAAAGCCGCCAGGCACCCTTGCAACAATTGTTCCGGGTCGAGGCGCTGCTTTTTCTTGCGGGCCATCTTGCCTTGAACTGTACCATATGGTACAAGTAGCGATGTACCATGTGGTACATCACCTCACCGCGTAGGAGCACACCATGAGAATGCCTGACAAATTGCTCTTCGCCCTGTTCGGCGCCGCCTTCTGAATCATCGGAACGATCTGGTATGAACTGCGCGGCCCTCACGTCTTTGAAAGCACCAGTCAACGCTATTGGATCAACTTCGTGCTCACCCCCATCCTGTCGGCGGCCATCTGCATCCTCCTGCTGAGATGGCGCCATGTGCCGGCGGCAGAGTGGTCGTCAGCCGCGCTCCTGATTGCGCTTCCGGGCATGTTCGGAGAAGCTGTGCTGCTTTCGCGCTTCGCGAGTCTGATGCCGCGAATGCATCCGGAGACGGCGGGGAAATACGGGGCCTTTCTCTTTGCCAGCTACGCCCTGTTCCTGACGATTGCCGAGATCATCACGGTGCGGGCGCCGGGAGGATTAACCCGCTAGATCGCAGTTCGGCCCCTAAAGGGGCATCTGAATTGAAGGACTTGTGGCATCGCTAAAGCGATGCCCTGATACGAAACGCGAGTTTTTTAGAGTCTGTTTGGCCGCTGAGGTCAGTGTGTTTTGCGGCTGAGGTGAGCGCCACCCGCTCAGCGACCGCCTTCGAAACGGTAGCCGATTCCTCGCAGCGTCTTCAAATAGCGCGGATGCCGTGGATCGGATTCGATTTTCTCCCGCAGACGCCGCACAAACACGTCAATCGACCGCGGGGTTACAAACGACCCTTCTTTCCAGACCGCGTCAAGCAATTGGTCGCGGGTAAAAACGCGACCCCGATGGCGCGCCAGGTATTCCAGCAGCCGGAATTCGCGCACCGTGGTGAGCACATTCTTGCCGCCGACGCGAACGCTCATCGACGCCACATCAATCTCCAGATCTCCCACCTGAATCGTCTCGGCGCTGGGGGCTTCGGGAAGAACGCGAAGAACGTTGCGAATGCGCGCAATTAGTTCGCGGGGACTGAATGGTTTGGTGATGTATCCGTCTCCGCCGACGTCGAAGGCCTGCAGCCGGTCGGGTTCCTGCGTTCTGGCGGAGAGAAAAATGATGGGCGTTTTGGACAGTTGTTCGTGCTGGCGAATCTGGCGGCAGAGATCGAACCCACTGATACCGGGCAACATAATATCGAGAAGAAACAGCGCCGGTTGCACCCGGGCGGCCATGGGAACCACGGGCGCTCCGGAAAAAAAAGTAGAGACCTCATAGCCTGCGGTTCGCAGGTTGTGCTCGATCAGTTGCGACACGTCGGGATCGTCTTCCACGACGTAGATGAGATCGGGGTGACGCGATTTGTGTGCCGCCTCCAAAATTTCCATCGCCAGAAAGAGAGCCTCACGCTCTCGAAAGCTGCGCTCAGAAAAAGATTTGCTTGGTCAGCGCCCTGTCCACCATAGAGAGACTCTGTTGCAGCAATGTTGCGCCAGTGTTAAAGGAGGGTTAATTTGCCGCGGGTCGGCCGTCTACTCATCTCGTTACATCCGTGGCGTCGTTCGTGTCAGAAAGCGAGCGCTTGATGCGCGTGTGCAGTGAGATATCTATGCGGAAAAGATTTCGATTGCCCTAGTCCAAATCCCGCCCCTGACCAGACGTCCAGCAACCTTCAAAACTCAGACCAAAGTTCAAAGCAAAAGTTCAGACGGTCCGCACTTCAGCGTTCATCGGATGCTGATCGAGGTTGCGGCGAGTTCGCAGGGCCCCACAGGCCTGACGCGTGGCGGGAAGCATCGGTCACATTAGGCGCGAGATATTACAAGAGTGTTACCGTAATGTGAATTGTGTGTAAAGTTCATGCATGTAAGCGCATACACACGCCTCACAGTGGCGAGCCCCGAAGGGATGACGGAGTTTCATACGATCGTACTATCCCGGCTAATCAATCCGACCAGCGCCGGAGATGCAGATTGCGTTCATGTGTTCCGATAAGGCGATAATGACTCGAGTTTCCCCGGACCGTTTCTTACGGAGTGAACAGCCACAAGTCGTTGAGGTATCCATTAGACCCGAGTGAGTCGTAGCCAGTGCCACCGAAGAGCCAGAAATTGCCGTACGCATCCGTCCAACTGCCCCCTAGCGTTCGCGACCCCGGAACGTTCCCTAGGGAGGGCATCCCCTCGGTTCCGTAGAACCCCAATTGGCCGTTTACGTTCGACCCACCGACCCACGTCCATTGGCCTGCGCTGTACTCCCATAGGTCGTTGAGCCAGCCGCTGTTTCCGGCAGAGTCCAGCCCTGCTCCGCCGAAGAGCCAGAAGTTTCCGGACTTGTCGGTCCAACTAACAGCTCCGTTCCGCGCCCCGGGAACATTGCTGGCAGCCGCTGTCCCCTCGGTGCCGTATGTCCCCGATTCGCCGTTCACATTCGACCCGCTCATCCACGTCCATTGCCCTGCGCTGTACTCCCACAGGTCGTTGAGATTTCCCTTCGCGTCGGTGGAGTCGTAACCCGACCCACTGAAGAGCCAGAAATTTCCCGGCCCATCGATCCAACTAATCGCGCCGAATCGCCCTCCGGGAATATTGGCCGCGCTAGATTCTCCGAGAGTGCCGTAGGTTCCCTTTTGATTAGACAAGTCCGTTCCACTCATCCATGTCCATTCGCCAGCGCTGTATCGCCAGAGATCATTGAGATTTCCCGAGTTCCCAATCAAGGCGACACCGTTTCCACCAAAGAGCCAGAAATTTCCCGCTGAGTCTATCCAGCTAACCGCGCCATATCGTGCCCCCGGAATGTTGCTTGGAGCAGGTGACCCCTGCGTTCCGTAGGTTCCTGGCTGGCCGGTTGAGTTCGATCCGCCCATCCACGTCCACAGGCCCGGGTTGAACGGCTGACCATCGACTTGCTGAGCCGGCGTGAATTCCCAGAGGTCATTAAGAGTGCCTACCCCGGCGGGCGATGCACCATACCCATAGCCGCCAAATAGCCAGAGATTTCCCGACGCATCCGCCCAACTCACAGATCCCCATCGCGCCCCGGGCATGTTGGTAAGGGCGGCTTGTCCGAGTGTTCCATAGATCCCCGGTTGCCCACCAACCTCTAATCCGCTCATCCACGTCCATTGGCCCCCGCTGTATTCCCACAAGTCGTTCATGAGATTGGAATTTCCGGTCGAGGCGTAACCATAGCCGCCGAACAGCCAGAGATTTCCGGCCTTATCTACCCAAGTGATGGCATTCTGTCGCGCCCCGGGAATGTTGTTGGAAGCGGCGGTCCCTTGCGTCCCGTACGTGCCCAGTTGATTGATGACATCCGCGCCGGTCGCCCACATCCACTGTCTGGCGTTGTTGGGCACAGGTGCGCTGCTCTTGCTACCACACGCCGAAAAGCAGAGCGCCATCGCCGCCATTGTCAACGTGAACATGAACGTGCGTGAAATCATTCCGTCCCCCATCTTGAATTGGAGTTTCCAGCTTCGAAGTTGGATAAACGCTGATTTTAGCCGACTTCTGCCGTGTGGAAACGGGACAGGTCATCGATTAACAAGCCCTTAACAAACGAGATTTCTTTGGCGCTATGAAGAGAAACAGCCAAGAAAAAACCCCGCCTTGTGGCGGGGACATGAGTTGAGTGTTCTAGGTGAACCAAAAAAATCTAGTCGATCTTTCTATAAATCTTGCGATAGAACATCCCCCCGACAGCCACAAGCCCCGTTCCCAGAAGACCGAGAGTTCCAGGCTCCGCAGTGTTGAGGTGCGTGCCGCCGGTTCCGATGTGGCCGATACCCTTGTCGAGCTGTCCCTTATTGTCGATGGTGATGTCCTGCGTCGTTGTTCCATACACCGTACGACCGGTATACAGCGTGCCTTCGATTGACCCGGTTAGGGTAAAGGATTCTGATTGCTTAGACGAACTAACCAAAGTCCAGATAGCGGGCTTGTTGAAACTGCCGGTGAAGAGATCGCAGCCTTTGCCGCATTTCAAACCGGTTAAACTGCTTGCCCATTTGCCGACGCCGATGATGTCAAACATTCCGCCTGCCGCGAACGTTCCGCCACCCGAGACCGAGCCGCTCATCAGAGCGCCGGTCGAGTAATTGACAAGGCCGAGGTGCCCTGAATTATTGTTCCAGCTAGTCAGTTGCGATCCCTTCGAAGAAATGGTGGTTGAGCCGATCGTCCCCAGCCCTCCGGTTCCCGCCATATCCGAAAACGCAACTGTGCCACCTTGGTTTGTGACGTTAATTCCGTCCGCCCAAGCCGCAATCGGTAACACCAGTGCCAGTAACGCCAAAGCTGCCACTTGCCGCATGTCAATTCCTCCGGACCTCAGAACTTGGAATTAAGAGAACCCTAGGCTGTGACGACTTTAGCTGGGATTTGTTATCGTGTGATTAAGACGAGATAAAAAGATTTCCTATTCTGCCTGTGGAAAAAATCAGATTTCCCATCCTCATTTTTGGCTTCCCGGTTCCGAGCAGAATCATTTTTTCGCCAGTTGGATAGAGTTATTGATCGAGGTATCAGTGCGTCCGGGATCTGACAGGGCTTTGCTGGCGGAGGCTTCCGGTTCCGAAAGAGACTGCAGCTCGTGCTGAAGCCAGGGCAGGTTCTTGCCCTCCGCAAAAGCTGCCTTGAACTCTTGCAGATCCTTGTAGAGCATCACGCTGGTGCCGGCTGGCGCTGCCGCCCGCAGCTTTTCCTGGACGGCCTTGGGTGTCACGGTATCGAACAGCTCCTGATCAAGGCGAAATTTCTTCGCCTGAATTTTCGGCAGCCACTGCAATGGCTCAAGAGTAGCTACTTTCTTCAAGAACTCCGGTTTCACGTAATCCGTCCGTTCGTTCTCCGGCACAAACGGAGAGGTTGCGAACCAGGTCGGCCAATCGCCCCAGGGATCGATCGCTTCGAACACCTTAATTCGCGGATCCACCGCCGACGCCAGGATGGCGATGCTGGCTCCCGATCCCTGCGCGAAAATCCCCACGCGATTCATGTCGAGATCGTCGCGCGTCGCCAGATAATTCAACACCATCTGCACGTCGTGCGCCGAGGTCGCCAGACTCTCTTGCAGTTCGCTGAGGAACCACTGCTTCAGTGGACGGTCGTGGTAGCGGTGTCCAGTGAGCGCGGACACGAAGCCCACTGCAGCGCAACCGTTTCTGGTCACAAGCTCTTCAAAAGCTTCGTTCTTGAAAACATCGGTGCTGGTTGGATACCCGTAAAGATAAAGAATGACCGGGGGCTTCTTGACTCCCTTGGGTTTCATCACATGAAGGTCGATAGGATCGCCCGATCGCCACTGCACCTGGAGCAGTTCCGAAGTGTAGCCCGGGTAATCGTTGATAAACTCCAGTGGTCGAACCGGCATGAGATGGCTGCCAGTCAACGCCGGCGAAGTCCAATCCTCCTGCACGCCCTGAAAACGAGTGTCGGTCGGCTGAGGCGACGGCGGGGATGCCGACAAAAGTTGTGCAGCTCCGCTCCGTACAAAAAGTAGCAGGATGCTTCCCAGAGTAAACGCTGTTATCCATTTACAAGACAGAAAATTAAACATCGCAACCTTCCCAGATTTGGATTGTTCGTCACGCGAAGGCAACGACGAAGATGAAAGCAACGCCGCCTAAAAATAATACCGCCTCAACATTAATATTCTGTGAGTTTAACGGGAGCCCACGCCAGTAGAACAGCGCCGCAATAAGTTTGGAAGTCCGCATCCGAGCGCAGCGCAATAATTAGGAAGGGCGGACCGTTACCGGCCCGCCCTTCCTGATCGTGTTCAGTGAAACCGATCCAAGTCCGGTTACGGTCTAACCTGCGGACCCTGATTGCCCTGAACTTCCTGTGTGGGAGTCTTCGGGCAAGTCTTGGCGCTGATAAACGGAAGGATCGTGCCGCCCCCGTCGCCGCCCGCCTCGGTTTTGCCGCAGTTAACAGGAGCTCCGCCTAGATTGGTGCCCGATCCGTCGAACTCCTGGTAGTGCGAACGCCAGACCAGCAGACCAGGATCGGTCTGTGTCTTGCCGACCGTTTTCACCGCCGGCACGTAGTCCGGAACATCGTCAACAACGGCAATCTGCGCGCCCTTGACTAGGGCCTGGGCATCTTTCGTCCCCGCTGCGTAGCTGATCACACGGATGATTGACCACCAGTTGTAGCTGCCGTCGCGGATGTGCGGGAAAGACAAGCCGCCAGCCCAAATGTCTTTCTCCGGGCAGGGGAATGCCGAGCCGCAAGACGCCGGCAGGTTCGCCGCAGCCGGCAACACACCGGCCCCGGCAGGCTGACCGGGATCGTATCCGGCTCCGGTTGAATTCTGCGGCCCGTAGCTCGTCCAGATGGGGTCGACATTGTCCAACGTGACGTAACCGTAGTTCGAGCTGTTGGCTAGTTTACTGACGTTGCCATAGCTATAGAACGTGTAGCCGATGCCATCGGTGCCCAGGTTTTTGTCGGAGTTCTGAACCCAGCTGATGATTTCACCGGCGCCGACCCCGCGATACCGCGCACCCAGACCATTCAAACAAGTTCCAGGTTGCCCGTTGAGCGGGTTATTGACCGGAGCGTTCACGTTGGCTTCCTGGCTGATGCCCAGGACTCCGCTGAAGCCAGCAGCGGCGGGATAGACGACGGGCTTACGGAGCAGACTGAGTTCCGTGGCGGTCATCGTCCCCGAGAGGGGTTCACGCAGGAAGATGCCAATGCTGGCGGGAGGCAGAGGATAGCCATTTGCGCCGTCGAACTCACTGGCATCGCAGTTATTTCCCGAGAACGCCTGTTGCAGTTGTTCTACGGATACATTTTGGAGACCAGCGAGCTGTCCCCCGTTGCGCTCGAAGATAGCAACGAGCGGATCAGCCCCCAAAGGCGTTACCGTGTAGGAGGGAATCTTCGTGCCGCTGATGGGGTCATTACCCGCGATGTTGAAGGCCAGAACGTTCGCCTTAGCCGTGCTCCCGGGGTAGGCGCTCAGGATGGGAGTTCCCACGTAGTTCGCCGTTGTCAGGCCCGGACCCGGACAAACGCCAGGCAGGTTGTTTGAGTTGTATCCGAGACCGTCATAACCGTCGCTGCCCGACCCGCCGTAGGATCCGGCGCCGAGCGCGGAATTCACGCGGCAGCCCTCGAAGGCTGCATCTTCGGGACGCACGTCCGAGGCAGCGGCAGTGACTGAGGTCCCGGTTGTGAAGAGGGAAATGACAGATGAGGGCAGATTTGTGTCCGCGCCCCAGATGGTAGTAGCGATTTGTTGCGCACCGCTAGCTTGGAGAGTAGCCAACGGGGCATTTACACTACACTGGGGTTGGGCGAAGAAGCAGCGGTCGCCCACGATGGTGTCAACCTTATTGTCAGACCACACCTTGGAGACGTTTCCGTTGACGACGCTCCAAACCACCCAGAGAGTGCCACCGTCATTGTTCGCCGGTGTCACGCGGTTATCAGTAAGGTTTACAGCGTTGGAAGCGCTCGTCCAGTGATAGCACGTAACACCGCCAGTTTCACAATAGAAATAGGCCCCGACGCCCAGTGTCTGCCACGCGCCGGAAGAGCCTGCAAGAGTTAATTCAACCGTCTGAGCCTGTGCCAGAGGCACAATGCCCACGACCGCTGTCAACAACAGAACCAGGAAAATCGATTTTATACGCGACATAGTATTGATCCCTCTCTGAATGGTTTTTGGAAGCTATCTGTTGCACGTGTGGTGTAGTGCCACACGCAGGGAGAAAACTCCTACCGAGCCCGCGACATTTTCTATGCTGTGGATCAGGTGCGTGACATTGCGTGACATATCGATCGCGCACACCACCCCGTCACAGCAAAACTCGAGTTGCAGCACGAAGTCTATCTGCTCGCTCGCCGGGCGATGTTAAGGCTGTGTGACAAGTTGATGAAAATTCCTTGAATGCCAAGTGCAAGAAATTGCCTAAATTCAGCAGTTTCGCTGGAGTCCGGCCGTAAGGAGTGCAATACTTTTCCGTCGGCCACGTCTGCCCCGTCGCGGGTCTCACGCGCTGAAAACGATGGCGGTCGCGGAGTTCGGGAAATAATGTAGTAAGTCGATTCTGTTACTTGACATTATTGGAAGCGTGCCCTTGGCTCGAACAACGAATGCCGATGTCGCTTAAATCGGGTTAGAAACACCCGGCAGAATTTAACATTCTATTAACGTTAAGCCGCGACCCCCCATATACAATCCCCCTTTGCCATTGCACCCTTAAGACCTTCTTAGCTTCGGAGTGATCAGTGTGTCATCCTCTGCGCCTTGGTTTTTTTGCCGCGTCCTCAGCGTCTTGACGCTCGTCGTTCTCGGGCTGTCGCTTGCCGTCGGCCAGGAGCAGCCGAAGACCGCGCCTGCCAAGGCTAGCGTTACCGGCACGGTCACCGATAAGTCTGGCGCCGTCGTGCACGAGGCGAAAGCCGTCCTTGCGAGATTGGGCGCCAGACTTGCCATTCCCGTCGATGATAAGGGCGCATATTCCATCACCGGGCTTCACCCGGGGACTTACACGTTAACCGTTTCGGCGCCCGGCTTTGCCGATGTCGTCTTCGAAGACTTCACGCTCACGCCGGGTAAGAAGTTGAAGCTTGACGCCACTCTAGAGCCAGCAAGCGCCAAGCCCGCAGTCGAGGAGGCTGCCGCCGAACCCTCGCAACAAGGTGCCGCTCCTCTCGTTCAGAAAATTGCCGGCGGCACGGGCGCCATCAACGGCACGGTGACTGACCCGACCGGGGCCGTAGTAGCCAATGCCAAAGCCGTCCTCAGCAGCGCTGCCGGAGCAAAACTTGAAACCTCGGTCAATGACAAGGGAGTCTACAGGTTCACCAACCTCGGCCCCGGAACCTACAATCTGGTCGTAACCGCTCCCAACTTCGCCGATCTCCCGTTTGACAACATCACGCTGTCTGCCGGTCTCGAACTGACGCTCGACGCCCCCCTCGTCCCCGCCAAGGCCAAAGCGGAAGAAGTCAACGTGGAATCGAGCGGCGTGGGAACGGTAGAGACAGAAAGCGCCACCGTTTCCGGCACGATTACGGAAAAAGAAGTAACGTCGATCGGACTCAACGGCCGCAATTTCTCGCAACTCATCGCGCTCACTCCGGGCGTCAGCAACCAGACCGGCCAGGACGAAGCCAAAGTGGGAGTGACGGGCAGTGTGAAATACAGCGTGAATGGAGGCCGCGTCGAGTACAACTCCTACGAGGTCGATGGCAGCGACGTTCTCAATACCGGTCTGAACGGTGCCTCCACCACGCTTATCGTCTATCCCAGCATCGATGCCATTCAGGAAGTGAAGGTACTAACTTCCAACTACGGCGCTCAGTACGGCCGCACCGCATCCGGTACGGTCCAGGTGACCACCAAGTCTGGAACTCCCGACTGGCACGGAAACCTCTACGACTTTATTCGCAACGAAGCGTTCAATTCGCGCAACTACTTCGACATCGTCTACACCATTCCGCCGGCTCCCGGCGAAACAACCGGCCAGACATTTGGGACGAAAGCTCCACTCTATCGCCGTCAGGATTTCGGCGGTACGATCGGTGGCCCACTCATCATTCCGCACATTTACACCAAGAAGAACAAAACCTATTTTTTCTATTCCGAAGAATTTCGCCTCGAGAAAACGCCCACCCCGTACAACCAGGCCGTGCCCGGCTTGAAAGAGCGCGGTCTCAGGTTGTCGCCTTCTGGAACGCTTGAGGAGAACCTGCAAACCGGCCCGAACGGTCAGGTTTACCAGGACTTCGATTTTAGCGACGTGTGCCCCTTGAACACGGGATCTTTTCTTCGTTCGCAGTACCCCGACTGCCCGTCCGTGTCGCCCTCGGGAACCGGCGGTCTAGCTCCGCTAATACATTTGCAAGGCCCCTTCACCTTGGGATCGGTCAGCGTCGACAAGAACGCGCAGGCAATCTTGAACGCAAACTTGATCCCCCTGCCGAACGCCCCTTCTGGCTGCAACGTCAGCCTGGCTAATTACAATCCCGCCAGTCCCGACCCGAGCGACCCTTACCGCTGTTATAACGCCTCCGTTTCTCCCTCCACTTACTGGCGCGAGGAATTATTTCACATCGACCATCAGTTAACCGACAAACTCAAGCTTTCGTTTCGCTACATCCACGACGCCTGGAATACGACGGTGCTGAACCCACAATGGAGCTACCTGAGCACCAACGAACCCTCGGCGGCGACGTTTCCCACCATACAGAACCAGTTCACTGGGCCGGGCATCAGCCTGGTGGCGCGCTTCACAAACACCATATCGTCAACGCTGTTGAACGATGTGGTCATCAGCTACGTCAACTCCAGCATTACTTTGACCGACCAAAACGGACCGGGTGGCGCACAGTTCCAGCGCAATCCCACTCTCGATCAGCCGCTCGTCATTGACAAGTCGCTCCCCGCTAACGAGCAAAATCAATGTAACCCCGCGATCAGCGTGAGCCCGGTTACCGGTTTTCCGGAATGCGCCATCGGATACATTTTCAACAATGGTTTCGGCGGCAAGATGCCTGGAGTCGCTTTCCTCGGAACCAATGCCGCCTACGGCGGCCGCGGCTTTGCCGCCGATCCCTCCTACATGCCCTGGGGCCACAGCGATCCAACCTACTCCGTGCGCGACGACATCGGGAAGGCCTTCGGCAGGCACACGCTGCAATTCGGCGCGCAATACGTGTACTACCAGCGCAATCAAAACAACAACGCCATCGGCGCCGCTTCGGGCGATACGCAGGGCCTGCTGACCTTCAGCAATCTCACGCACAGCACGGGAAACGCCTTTGCCGATTTCCTGCTTGAATCCGACGCCAATCCCCAAGGCAATCCCCAGGGATTCATCCAAAGCTTCACTCAGGATTCCGCCAACCATCGCTACTATCAGCGTTTCCAGATCGCCGAGCCCTATTTCCAGGATGACTGGAAGATAACTCACCGGCTTACTCTGAACCTAGGTTTGCGAATGAGTCTGTTTGGCACTTACAGCGAGAAGAACCGCAACGCGTGGAACTGGGAAGCATCCCGATTCAACGCCACGCGATTTGCGGTCGACCCAATTTATGGCGAGCTCCTCGATAAAAGTGCCGGCTCGGCTCCAGTAGCGTTCAATCCTGTCACATTCCAGATACCCTCTGACGTAATCAGCGCCCTGGGCCTGGTGCAGTGCGGTTTCAACGGCACGCCCGCCAGTTGCATGAAAGGTCATCTCTTCAATCCCGCGCCGCGAATTGGTTTTGCCTGGGATCCATGGGGCGATGGCAAGACCTCCATCCGCGGCGGCTATGGCATCTTTTTCGAGCATGGCACCGGCAACGAAGCCAACACGGGATCGCTGGAAGCGAGCGCTCCGGTGGTGCTCAGCATGACCCAGCAACTTCCCGTCAGTTACCCCTGCATTGGTAACGTCGGCTACGGGTCAGCGTTTGATCCGACCAACGCCGCGTGTGCGAGCTCTGTGGGTGGAACCCCGCCCCCGGCAGGGTCTGTCTTCCCGCTCGATGTAACTTCCATCCCCACCAAAGCGACTTGGCCCTACGCCCAGCAGTGGAGTTTCGGCGTGCAGCGGGAATTGTCCCACTCCTTTGTGGTCAACATCGCTTATGTCGGCAGCAAAGGTACTCATTTGACGGTCGAGCGTCAGCTCAACCAGTTGCATCCGTTGCCAGCCAGCGAAAATCCCTTCGGACCGAACGAGCCGCTGACCATCACCGACTGCACCATTCTTCCGAGCGGGATCGCAGGGTCCCCCGGAGACGCTCCCGGGGACGGCACTCATCCGTTCCAACTCGCGAATGGAACGCAAGTGACGCCTACGGACCCCGCATACGTATATTTGCAGGCGGCGTGCACGAATCCAAACATTCCGAACGTCAATTCTCTGACTCAACTATTACCCAACGGTTCCAGGGTGCCGATGCATCCCTATCCAGGCTTGGGAAGAGTTCTCTCGTTGCAGAACGTGGCCGATTCCACCTACCACGCCATGCAGACCACGGTTCGGCACACCAGCGGGCCGCTCACTCTCGGCGCCTCCTACTCCTACAGCCATTCCTTGGACGACGCTTCCGACCGCAGCGAGCCCATCCTGGTCGATTCGTACGATCTGCGCGAGAACAAAGCCAGCTCCAGTTTCGACGTACGTCATCTTGCCAACATCAATTACGTCTATAAGCTGCCGCTCAAGAATTTTCCGCGCAACTTCATCGACGTGATCGAGGAGCGCGGCCCGCAAGATCCCGCTGCCGCGCCCAAACAAAACTGTTGCTCCAAGTTATCCAACGAGATCCTCGACGGCTGGGAGCTTTCGGGGGTAACTCTGTTTCAGTCGGGTATCCCCTTCACGGTGATCAACAGCACCGGAAACACCGGCATCTCCCTCACCGACAATGCAGGAGTTTCCAGCGGCCTCGGCGTAGCTGCATCCTATCCCGACGTGATGAAGATACTGCCCTCGCCGGGCAATAACTCCCGAAGCTTTGGCCCGCTCATCGGCAATCCTTCCGAGTTTGTGGCTCCGCGCGGGCTCACTTTCGGCGACGCCGGACGCAACTTCCTCAATAATCCACGGCGCACCAACTTCGACATGGCGCTGCTCAAGCATTTCCAGATTCGCGAGTCCGGCCAACTTGAGTTTCGTGCTGAGGCTTTCAACATTTTTAATCACACTCAGTTTCGCGTCTACGATTTCGACAACCCAGGCAGCACTGGAAATAACGCTATCAGTTGCTACGCCGGTCCCGTATATTCCGCCGGGTTCAAAGGCAGCGGAGCCGATTGCGTCACCGGTGCGTCTTTCTTGCACCCGCTTGATGCCCATCGGCCCAGGACAATACAGTTTGGTCTAAAACTAGGTTTCTAGTGCACTGCAGAAAGCGCCCCTTGCAATCGATTTTGTGAGGTTTGATTTTGGTAACTCGATCTTAGATAACTCGACGTTGAGTAACCTGATTTTGCATGGCTTGATTATTAGTAATCGCGTTTTGCTAACGTGCTTTTGCGTGGCTCGCTGAGAAACAAATGTTCCCAGCGAGCTTCCAGGAAATGGCATGTATGGAGACATTGACCAAAGATCGAGCACAATGTAATCCGCCTGGGCTTTGCGGACCGTGCGCGACAAGTCTTGTGCTGGTGCTGCTGGCCGCCACGCTGATACTTGCCGGTTGCGGAGGCTCGTCTTCCGGCGGCGGCCAAATCCAGCTTTCGCTCTCGGGCAACTGGCAGTTTACGATGGCGCCCCCCGGCGACGGTTCGTTCAACGGCGGCCTGCAAGGAGGCTTTCTACTTCAGAACGGCACCTCGCTGACGGGAGGCGCAACCTACGCTGTTTTCTTGCCCGGGCTCCTCATCCCGTGCAACATCGGAAACGCTGTCATCACCGGATCGAGCACGACAATCAACGGCAACCAGAGCCAGTGGGCCATCACTGCAGTAGCGGGCACGCAAACTTTTACTCTTACAGGGATCGAAAGTTTTGATGATTCGACGATCGCTGGTACCTACACTTCGACCGCCGGCACGTCAGGCGACGGTGCACCGTGCGGAACCGCCCAAACCGGCTTGCAATGGAGCGCAGTTCTAGTGCCGCCGATCACCGGAAACATTCAGGGGAGTTTCCACAGCACGGGCGGCGCTGCGGGCCTTACCAATCGGGATTTTCTGGTCTCCGGTTCTCTCACTCAAGCGCAGAACACCGGAGCCAGCAACGCCACCGTCTCCGGCACTTTGAGTTTTACCGAGCCGGGGACGAACGCCAGCGACTACCCGTGTTTCGCCACCGCGTCCGTCTACGGCCAAATCAGCGGCAACTCCGTTACGCTCGAAATGCTGGGACCTGACCAATCCACCATAGGCGAGATCGGCGAACCCGCCAGTTCCTACGGAGTTACAGGACTGAATCCCGTGACCTATGAGTCTGCGCTGGGCGGCTACATCCTGCATTCCGTCGGGCCATCTTACTTAGTTGCAACTAACTCCTGTCCCGGTAACACTAACAGCATAACTACTGCCGGAGATTACGGAGATATCTGTCTTTCAGTGGGAATTCCATTGGGAAGCGCGAACGCGTGCCAGGAACCAATCACTCTGGTTCCGGCAGCCGTAACCTTAACCTATCCCCCGCCGCCCCCAGCCGCCACTTCGACGCAGGCGGTCACCCTGGCAAACTCCTCCGGCGGCTCGCTGAGCGGTTTGACGTTCACGTTTGCCAACATCCCCGCAACCGCAAACAATTTTACCGAGACAGATAATTGTGGCTCCGGCGGACTTCCCGCGCAGGGAGAGCCGTTCTCACTCGCATCAGGCGGTTCGTGCGTCATCACTATCACCTTCGCTCCGCAATGCGGAGCGCAGTGCTCATCCCCGCTGACCGCAACCCTGACCGTTACCAGCCCCGTGACCGCGGACAACGATAACGTCTTTACCGTGCCCATCACCGGCACAGTGACCGGCGAGGGCGCATCGCGGAGTTCCATCAATCGCATTTTTCAGGACGCGAATCACCATGCAGAGACTAACTAAACATCGAATGTCGTGCCGCGCACATCGCGCCGTGCCTCGGCTGCAGCACGCAAAGTATCCGCGACTTTTGCTCGTCGCTGCCACAGTAATAGCGATAGCGATGATGCTTTCCGCGTGCGGTGGCAGCGGCGCATCGGGCGGCTCGCAGCCGAGCGGAACACTTTCCGGCAACTGGCAGTTCACGGTCTTCCAAAACCCCGATCCCAAGTATCCTGCCAATCAGCTCTACGGCCTGCAGGGCGGGTTCCTGCTGCAAACCAACGGCTCGGTCGCGGGACAAGCCGTTTACTCTGTCTCCAACTTAAACAGCCAAAACGTCGCACAAGTGTGCAACGCTGGGTCGGCTGCGATCACGGGAACCATGACCGGCTCGACCGTTAGCTTCACTGCGGTAGCCGGTACACAGACCTTTACCTTTACCAACGGTTCCGTGAGTTCGGATGGCTCGACGATGTCGGGCACCTATACGGCAACCCAGGGTACCGCGCCCGATGGTACGGTTTGCGGAATTGGAACCAGCGAATCGGGGCCGCAGCAATGGCAGGCCAACCTGGTGCCTCCGCTAACAGGAGCCATTACAGGGAGCTTTCATAGCACCGGCGGAGCCTCCGGCCTGGCCAATCAAGATTTTCTGGTGTCGGGCACATTCACACAGGGCGAGAACATCGGAGCCAGCAACGCGACCATCGCCGGCATTTTGCGCTTTTCAAATTACCCTTGTTTCTCGGCTGCGTCCGTGAACGGCCAAATCAGCGGCGACTCCGTCATTCTGCAAGTCATCGGGACGAACGGGGCAGTGATCGGTCAAAGTGGCGAACCGGCCGGTTCGCCGACTGGCATTAATCCCGTGACCTTCATCTCCGCAACGGGCGGTTACATTCTGCAGGGGACCAAGCCTTCCTACATCGTGGCCAGCAGTTCCTGCCCCGGCAATCTCAGTAGTGCCAGTGGCGCAGGAGACGCTGGCGCCATCTGTCTGGCGTTGAACAGCACCACCACTTGCCAGCAACCGATCACGCTGTCCCCGGCCACTGTCACCTTTCCTGCTCAGCTGTTGGTATCGCCCTCGACGGCGCAGACAGTCACCCTCACAAACAATTCCAGCTCTACTCTGAGCAGTCTGACCTCGACGTTTGCTGATGACAACTCATATTCCTTCGTCGGCTCCAGCGATTTCACCGGTTTGCCCAGTTTCACCGAGACCGACGCCTGTGGCCCAGGAGGCGCTTCTTCGAATGGACAACCTTTCGATCTCGCTTCTGGCCAGTCTTGCGCCATCACCGTGACCTTTTCCCCGCAAGAAAGCTGCCCTTGGCTGCCCAACCAAAGTCCGCCGTCCTCCACGGGAGCTGCGCCGGAGTTTTGCCCGTTAACTCTTCGGAACTTTTTGGTGCAAGTGGCCGTTCCCGGCGACACCAACCCGGACCATGTCACGACGTTCGCGGCGCCCATTTCTGGCGTCGGCCTGAGCGCCATCCAACCCTCCACTCCCGAACTCGATTTCGGCGCCGAAAACCAGTCGAATCCCGCGGAAGCCAGTCAGCCTCAGTCCCTCTCCTTCACCAACTACAGTGCGAATCCGGTGCAGATCCTGAGCGCAGCGCCTTGCATGAACCCCTATATAAACGGCAAGCCGGCTCCGCTCAAGCTCCCACGCCCGCTGACGGAAAGCAGCCCGGTTGCCGGACTGCAGGTACTGGGCAGCTCACCGGGCGTTCCATTTTCCATCAGTGCTGACGGTAATACCATCGAGTACAGCTGCGACAGCGATCCCGGCACTTTACTCCCCAACTTTCAGATCTCGTCTGACACCTGCACCGGCGCCTTGCTCGCTCCTCAGGCAAGTTGCAGCCTGCAGATGACCTATGTGCCGCAGCCCAACACCGACCAAAACAGTGGCTTGGATTATTTCCTAGAGCTGAACACGTTGGAGTGTTGGCCGGTTGGTACTGCTCCGTCTCCTTCCAATCCATGCGAAATCGATAGCGGACGCTTTCCAGTGGAGTTGAAAGCGAATGAACCCAGCCCGCTGCGAATGTCTCCCAGCGCCGGCCTGGATTTTGGCACTCTGGGCTCGAGCAGCTCCCCGACCATTACGCTTCTCAACGACCCTAACCTGGCGAGCCCACTGACCGTAACTTTCGTGGGCACGATAGGGGTGACGGGCAACTACTCTATTCCGCCTGGCGGCGACACTTGCCCCGCAACCCTGGCTCCGGGCGACAGTTGCACCGTCAGCGTAAACTTCACGCCTACCGGCACGGGATTCGAGTCCGGACTGCTCACCATTGATTACACGCAGGAAACAAGCGGGGGAGTAGTAACCAACGGCAATCCCCAATATGTGTACCTGCGGGGCACAGGACACTAAGCACACGCGTCTGCGGCGAAGATTGTGTGGCATGGCAGTGAAGTTTCAGAACTCGATGCGATGAAGGCAAGATGATGCAACTCAATCCCAGGAGGTCGGCTGTGGCAACCCAAAGATGGATTCTCTTTCTTTTAGCGGCGGCAATGCTTTCCTTATTTGCCGGATGCGGAGGCAGCACCGCAAACGTCCAGAATCCTCCACCGCCACCGCCGCCCGACGTCACCGTCACCGTTCAGACCAGCACCTCCTCGATCCCAGTCAGCGGCACAGTAACCCTCACCGCCACGATTACGGGTCCCGCGAACATAGTCAGTGACGGAGTAGTTTGGCAATTCAGCTGTCAAAGCGCCAAAGGCAGCGCGTGCGGCACCCTTAGTAGTCCGTCGAGCCAGAGTGGTGCATCTATCACCTTTACCGCGCCCCCAACCCTGTCCGCCAATAGCATGGTCACCGAAATTGTCGCGTACGCGGAAGGATATCAGTCGTCCAACTATGTCGCTCCGATTACCATCACCACCTTTGACAGCAGCTTGCAAGCCGGCACCTATGTTCTCCAAGCGCAGGGAGTTGACTCCAGCAATAATCCATACCAGATTGCGGCTGCCCTCGTCCTCGATGGACAGGGAAACATTAGGAACGGCGAGCAAACCGCGAATTACCTCGCCTCAGGTTCCCTCTCGGACACCAATCTCACCGGCACCTATTTCCTCGGCAACGATGGACGGGGACTGATAACCCTCAACACCAACGACACCAACATTGGCAGCAACGGCATCGAGACCTTCGCTTTCGTGTTCCTTAATCCGCAAGGTAGTCCGCAGAATCCCCAGGCTCTGGTCACACAAGTGGATCTAGGCAGTGCAGCGACCGGAGCCTCCGCTGTCGGAACCTTGGATCTGCAGGGGACTAGCGTGGCCGCGCCCTCCGGAAGCTACGCCTTCGTGGTGAAGGGCACCAACGTAGTCGAAAGCGCGCCCTTCGCGCTCGGCGGCGTCCTTAATATCCCATCCGGCCAAACCGCCATCTCGGGCGTGACCGACGAAATCATTGGCGAGCATCTCAAACTGAGCGATGCGACGTTTCTAACCGGCTCGCAGCTATCCTCGTCTCCTGACAGCCTGGGAAAGGTCACATTCAATCTGGTTGGCCTGCTCGACGGAATCCAGCCCAAGCCTGTAACCGCCGTCTTCGCCGGTTACATCGTCGACGCCAGCCACATAGACATGATCGAAACCGACACCGCCGCGGGCGGCACCGTTACTTCATTAGGCCTAACCGGCGGACTCGCCATCGGCCAAACCGCGGGCAGCTATGGCAACTTTAGCAACGCATCCTTCGACGGTCCCTACGTCTTCGGAGTCACGGGCGTAGACCTCTCTCCCGTCAACAGCAGTTACCTTCCCGCGACCTGGACCACGGCAAATCTCTTCACCGCCGATGGCAACGGTTGCCAGAACGATTCTTGCAACGGCTACGCCGACACTTTCCTGCAGCAGAATTGTGTGCAATCCACCTGCAAGAAGGGAGCAATTCCGGGGGCTCAGATCAGCGCGCAATTTACTGCAACCTACGCGGTCGATTCCTCAACCAGTTCCTGCGGGGCCACGAGCGGAACCGTAGTAACAGGGACCGGCCGCGCCTGCATCACTCCCAGCAGCTTCACCCCCGCGCCTGATCCCTCCTATGAACCCGAGCTCTTTATCTATCTCACCACTCCCAGCGGCGCGGGTGAGGCGCTGGTGCTTGGCATCGGAGACATCGGACCCCAGCCCAATCTCCACTATCCCTCGATTGGAACCGGAATCGCCTACCCGCAATCGACCATGACTCCCACGTTCAGCGGCGACTACGGATTAAACTTCACCCAGCAGAACGGGACCGAAAACGACGGCACGGGTCAGATGAATGCAGACTCGACCGGACAAACTCTTTCTGGCTTCGCCGATAGTAGTACGAACTCGGGTCTTCCCAGCTTGCCAGACCAGCAATTCGGCGGCTCCTTCAATTCCCCGTCGGCCAACGCTCCTTTCGCGGGCACTCTCGGAAATGTCAACCAAAGCAGCGCATTCACGGTTGTCAACACCACCACCTATGCATTCTCGGTGGATTACTACTTCATCGATCCAAGTCACGCCTTCTTCATCGAAACCGACTTGGTGAACCCGAGTCCGGGATCGGCGCAGGTGTCCTTCGGCTATTACGCCGTGCGAACTCCTCTCTGCACCGGCTGTCCGTAATCAAACCGGCCCGCGAAGCTCAACGAGCTTAAATGGCTTTTTTGAGGCCCTGGCCGACGCGAATCGGCTTCGAATTCTGAATTTGCTGTTCCATGGGAGCTTTGCGGGCGTGACATCCAGTACGTCCTCGAGGCCACACAATCAAACGTATCGAGGCATTTGACCTACCTTAAGAATTCTGGACTGGTCCTCGATCGTCGTCATGAATATCGTGTGTACTATCGCCTCACAACCAGTTCATCGCTCGATCACAAGCTGTTGTTCAGATATCTGCGGGGTGCCTTCGAACGCGACAAGCTTTTCGCCGAAGACTCTGAAGAAGTTAAAGGCTGCGATCAAGGAAGGTGCCTGCACTGTAAGCGAATTGAAGCGTGACTTGGTTTCCGCACAATCTCGACCGCGAACCCACGTGAGCTCATAGAGGTGGAATCTTCTCTTCTTGTTATAGCGGACTATCTTTGGTTCTCCGCGAGTTCGCGTTAGGGAATTGCCGCAGCAGCGGTGTTTGGAGAGGACATCTTCTTGCGGCCAATATTCTAAATAACGCGGTGACGGAGGCTTACGAAGCTTCGCTGCGCACAAACGCACGCAACCGATCCGCAATTTGATCTCGTATCTTACGGAAGACTTCGGGTTGCTGATCAGCCGGGGCAGTCGCCGGGTCCCTAAAGCTCTCGTGCACTCTTTTCCCACCCCCGGGAAATATCGGGCAGGACTCTTTCGCGTTGTCACAGACAGTGAAGACATAATCGAACCGTTGTTCGGCGAACTCGTCTACTGACTTCGAGCGGCTTCCTGCGATGTTGATTCCGATTTCAGCCATTGCCGTGACAGCATTCGGATTGAGACCGGCCGGATGCGTCCCGGCGCTAAACACTTCGAAACGGAAGAATACCCAGCCGATTAGCGCCATTGAAAATGGTTTGACCAGCCAATTCACGAACAGCGTGACAAGCAACCCGCGTGGTCGCTGGTGAATGCTCAGGATGGAACTGAAATCCACTTTCATCATCATCGGGATGATCATCAGCCAAATCAAAATCGCGATAGGAACGTTGACCTGGCTGCCCTTTCCGAACTCCATACTCCCGAGTGCTTGCACCGCGGAAGGGGCCGACTTGCCGAGCGCGAGGCCAGTGATCATGCAGAGACCAACCCATAGCGTCAGGTAACGCTCAAACAGATTCAGCCGTTTGCGTTCCGTATTCTTGGGGAGTGTTTGGATCGTCGTTGCCATCCGTGGATTCCTTGCGTTCTAGGTGCGATTACTGTGCGCCGGTTTGCCTGCCCCAACTGCCGAGTACGGCTTCCACTCGCTCACCGTGCAGGAACCCTCTTGAATGGCATCTTTCAACCGGCGCGTGTCGTCCTGTAGCTGTTCTTCGCTCTTGTAGGCATCCCGCAAAAACTCGAAGAGCTTCTTCGTCGCGCCCTGTTTCGTTTGAGCGAGCCGATAGAAAATCCGGAGACCGTCTCGCCGATCGAGCACGAGCCCTGAGTTCTTCAAGTACGCGAGATGTCGCGACACAGTCGGCTGCGGAGCCTCTAGGACAAACTGGATATCACAAACGCACAGTTCGCCGTGGAGCAGAAGGTTCAGGATGCGCAACCTGTTCGCATCGGCTAGAGCCTTGAAGTATTGTTCGAGTTCCTTCATTCGTTGAACCTCTGATTCATTTGGTTACTGTCTCCATGAAGAGTTGCTGCAGTCCCGGCGCTCCGACTGGCGGCTCAGACTGCCACGGAATCAGGGCCAGCCTTTGCGCGAGTTTGTCCCGCACTTCAGCAATGTAGCGCAATTCCAACGCA
The DNA here is from genome assembly GCA_049592035.1 of Terriglobales bacterium. Taxonomy (GTDB): domain Bacteria; phylum Acidobacteriota; class Terriglobia; order Terriglobales; family Acidobacteriaceae; genus Acidiflorens. The sequence goes on along the minus strand of JBAWFQ010000127.1, from coordinate 4,538 downwards.
CCGCGTTCAGCCAGAACAGGGTCATGCGTTCCGGTCGCACAAAAACTCTGGTTTATCACCCACGCGTAGGGCGTGATGCCCGCCCGATTCAGATCGTCTTGAAGCCGCGCTGCCTCATGTACAGGTGTGGCTTCAGGCAAGGTCACAATGACAATCCGAGTAAAGTCCGGGTTCCGCAATTGGAGCAGCAGCCTGCGGACGCTGTCTGGAATGCAGCTGAGGTTGCGGGCAACGTCCCGGTGATATGCTTCAGCCGCGTCGAGCAACAGCAAGGTATGTCCTGTCGGGGCAGTATCTATCACCACGAAGCCATGATTCCCCTCGTCCACGCAACGCGCGAAAGCGCGAAATACCGCAATCTCCTCTGTGCAAGGAGAGCGCAGATCCTCTTCGAGTAATGCGCGACCTTTTTCGTCGAGATCTCGCCCGGATTCCGCCATCACTTCTTCCGTGTAGGCGCGTGTTTCAGAAACTGGGTCAATACGCGAAACGCGAAGACCCGGTATGGCTGCTCTCAAAGCTAGATGCACGTGGGCAGCAGGATCAGTGGTGGTCAGATGGACGCTATAACCGGAGCTTGCGAGTTCCACAGCCAACGCAGCAGCGACCGTGGTCTTTCCCACGCCACCCTTGCCCATCGTCATGATGACGCCTTGGCCCCGTGCGATCAGATCGGGCACCAGGGTGGCAAGCGGCGGCGGAAGATTCACTTCAGCTTGCGGGTGGCGCGCAGCATTTCCCGCATCAAAGTGGCCTTTCGCAAACTGGCGTAGCGAGGCGGCTCCGATAAGCGACTGCGCGGTCAACGGCACTTCAATTCTGGCAAGCTTCTCTAGACCATTCGGCATGTCTGCAAGTACCTCGCGTCCTCTTTTCTCTAGAGCAACCGCGACCGAATCCTCCTTCAAAGAGGTATGAAAAACGCCGTTCAGGATCAACTTCTGATTCTTTAAGCCGAGTGCATCTCAGACAGCGCTACGCAACCTCTAACTGCCGAGGAAGGAGTGCTTGTGTGTGCCCGACGGAGGTGCGCCACGGTTCTGTCGTAATTAAAAGTATGTTTATTCATAATAGTTGACTTTCGCCGAAACAGCGATTTTGCGAAACGAAGCCAACAAGTCGTTTGTTTTCAGTAAAAAGCCCCCCCCAACCCCGCGCGAAAGGAATTGTCGCTAAGACTTTGATTCCAAAAGACCGTCATAGGAGGGGTCTATCAGCTAAGGTGCAGTCGCTCACTCAACGATCGGTCTTCCCTTCGCTGACAGAGACTTAGTGCTTCCCTTCTATCGCACCAGCCTGTTCCTCAGCTCGTTTGGCGTCCCGCTCTCGTCCCACCCCCCGATAAGCTCGCGCCAGCAATCGTAGCGCCGCGGCGTTTCCCGGATCTGACTTAGTTAGCGCCTCCAGGTCGGGCAAAGCTCCAGCAGAATTCGATTGCTGAATCAGCGCTTCCGCCAATCCTAAACGCCCGTCGTTGTTATTCGAATCCACCAGCAGCGCTGCCTCGAACTCGTCCTCCGCTTTCTTCCCGTCTTTAAGTTGGAGATAAACGCGCCCCAGCTGCAGCCGTGCAGCCGTCTGACCGGGCGCGACCTTCAGACTCGCTTCGAGCGCATCCCGCGCCCCCGCCCAATCGCCCAATTTCTCCGCCGCCTGGCCCCATTCCAATGCCGCTGTGGAATCGTAGGGACGCAACTCACACACCCGTTTCAAGTGGACCGCGGCCTTGGCGAAATCCCCCGCGCCCAGTTCCAACTCGCCGAGTTGGCGGAGCGTTGTCGCCGCGCCAGGGTCGAGCTGCAGCGCTTTTTCCAGATACTGCCGCGCGTCGCTCACCCGATTGTCGTCGCTGGCCAGCATGGCATTGTGCAGCAGATTCTGCACTTCGATTTTGTCTTTCGGATCCGGCAAGCTCTCTCCCGGCTTGCCCGTGTTGCTCCGCGGTGGCAGCTTCGCCTCCCACTTCGCTATCTCGGCCTGCATGGCCTGGACTTTCAAATTGGAATTAGCGCTCGGAGGAGAATACAGATTCTTCAACTCCTTGGGGTCCGCCTGAAGGTCGTAGAGCTCCGGCCGTGGAGCTTCGATCCACTTGGTATTGTCGGCCCGCAAGGCGCGCAGTGGAGCCCACTCCCAGCGCAGCGGATAGTCGGTCTCGGCAAAAAGTTCGCGATTGGAAGACGAAGACGACGTCTGCCCGTCAATCAAAGGAAGCAACGACTCACCGTTCAGTTCCGCCGGTGCAGCCACGCCCGTAGCCGAAAGAATAGTCGGAAGAATGTCCGTGGTGCGCACCTGGGCATCAATCACCGTGCCGCTCCCTTTAGGAGGATGAGCGGCTGCCGCGCCATTCACCGGCATTTTTACGATGAGCGGAATATGCAGAGTCGAGTCATAAAGAAACAGCCCGTGCGTGTCTTCTCCGTGTTCGCCCAGCCCTTCGCCGTGGTCGCCCGTGACGACGATAATCGCGTTGTCGTAAACACCGGCTTTTTTCAGATACGCAATCCAGTTCGCCACTGCCGAATCGGCATAGGCGATCTCGCCATCGTAGAGATGGTCTTTATACTTCTCCAAAAACGGCGGCGGCGGCTGATAAGGATCGTGCGGGTCGAACAAATGCACCCATACAAAGTGATGACCATCGCGGTGCTTGTCGAACCAGGCCTCGGCGTGCTCCACCACTTCCATGCCGCGCCGCTCCACCCGGTCCCAGCGCTCCTTATTATTAGGATTCTTGCCCCCAGCATCCTGGCCATCCGTCTTAGGAAAGTTATCGTAGAAATCGAAGCCGCGATCGAATCCGGGAGCCAGCGTATTGCTGTCGAGAATGACCGCTCCGATAAAAGCCGCCGTTTGGTAGCCATGCGCCTTCAGCAATTCCGCTGCGGTGACATGCTGCGGCAACAGCGGAACTGCAAAATCAGTCACCCCATGCACGCTGGGTAGTAAACCGGTGAGAATGGTGGCGTGCGAAGTGTTCGTAATCGGGCTATGAGTAAAAGCCTCCGTGAAGCGGACGCCATCGCTGGCCAGCGCGTCCAATGCCGGAGTCTCGACCTGCTTGTATCCGTAGCAACCGACATGATCGGCCCGCAGCGTATCGATAGTAATGAGGTATACGTCAGGCGCCGAGTTTTGTGGAGCGGAAGTCTGCCCCCAGGCGTCAACCACCAGCACCACCGAGAAAAAAAACAAACCAAATCGCTTCATCGTACGCACAATCTATCATAGCGTTTGGCAAGGGCACGAGTTTACTCGTGCCGTAAAATCGTTGAAAATATATCCGCGCTTGAGCGCCAATGTATGCTTTTGCACCAGGGGTTTCTCGTGTAGCCCTCTGCCACGGCCGCACCTAATCTCGTCAAAGGAGTATTAATGGACAGCAAAGATTTCCGCAGAATGTTTGCCTACGACGATTGGGCAAATCGCGAATGCCTGGCCGCGATGCGCACCGCCAAGTCCGTTCCGCCAGACACGCTCGGGCGCATGGCCCACATTCTCTCAGCCCAGAAGCTCTGGCTGGAACGAATCCTGAAACAGCCCCAGAGCATGAAGGTATGGCCGAGTTCCACGATTGGCGATTGTCTAGCCCTGGCCGGCGAGATGCGGGCGGCGTGGCAAACTTATCTGGCGCGCATTGGAAATCAGTTCGCCCCCGGCTCGCTCAGCGAACAAGTCGAATACCGCAACAGCAAGGGAGAACCCTGGTCCAGCCGTGTAGAAGACATCCTGACGCACGTACTCTTTCACTCGGCATATCATCGCGGCCAGATCGCGTTACAAATGCGCGCCTCCGGATCGGAGCCCGCCTCTACTGATTTCATTCACGCCGTGCGCCAGGGCTTCGTAGACTAGAAATTTTCACATTTTGTCATCCCGAACGAAGTGAGGGATCTGCAGTTCATCACATCGGCCAACTCCTTCAATGTTAGACCGCGCTGAGAGTACGCCGAGATCGCAGAGGAAATTCGGTCTTACTAAGGTTTCTCTGCGCTCTCTGCGTCTTACTCCGCGTTCTCTGCGTTGAAGGGTTTGCCTGACATCGCAAGCCAGCTCAAAGGGCGCTACCCGTGCGCCGCCTGAGGTACATTAAAGAGCGATGAATCGTGGACCAATCCTGCACGTCTACCTGCCGGCGCTCGCAGGCCTCGTGGCGATCGCGGAAATATTTCGCTCCGCACTGGCCCCGCATGGGCCGCTTCGCTGGATCGGTCTCCTGCTCGCTCTGATCGGCTTGGCCGGCACGATTCTCGCCCGCCATACTCTCGGCCAATCGTTCTCCTGGGTTCCGAAAGCGACCGGACTGGTCACCACCGGCATCTACTCCCGAATTCGCAACCCAATTTACGTTTCCGGAATGTTATTAGTGGTCGGCGTAGGTCTCATGCTGAAGCGGCCAGAAATGCTGGTGATCATAGCGGTGCTGATTCCCATGCAAATCCTCCGCGCGCGCAAAGAAGCCGCCGTCCTCGAAGCCAAATTCGGAGAAGCCTATCGCGAATACCGCAAGCGCACCTGGTTTTGAGGTGTCAGGT
>JBAWFQ010000126.1:0-16572 GCA_049592035.1 Terriglobales bacterium | reverse complement strand
GATCGAGCTGTGCGCCAGATCGTCGCCCGTGCCGAGTGCCTTTAATACATAAGATGGTTCCAGCGTCGCCGAGGTGCAGGCCGATCCGCTCGAAACCGCGATATCGTTGATGCCCATCAAAAGCGACTCGCCTTCCACATAGGCAAAGCTGATATTCAGATTGCCGGGCAGACGATGCTCCATCGAGCCGTTGATATAGACCTCGTCAAGCCGGCTCATGATGCTGTCTTTCAGACGATTGCGCAGGCCTGCCAGTTTGCAGGATTCCTGCGGCATTTCTTCCTGAGCGAGGGCGCAAGCTTTGCCGAGGCCAACGATGCCGGGAACATTGAGCGTTCCGGAGCGCATGCCGCGCTCGTGTCCGCCGCCGTCGATCTGCGCCACCAACTGCACCCGCGGATTCTTGCGCCGCACATACAGCGCACCCGCGCCTTTCGGTCCGTACAGCTTATGTCCTGTGATGGACGCGACATCGATGTTCATCTTGTTCACATCTATCGGCACTTTACCGATGGCCTGCACCGCATCGGAATGGAAGACCACGCCACGCTCACGGCATAGCTTGCCGATTTCCGCGACCGGTTGCAGTATGCCGATTTCGTTGTTGGCCGCCATGATCGTGACCAGAATCGTCTTGTCGTCGATGGCGCGCTTCAGGTCATCGAGGTCGATCAGTCCATCCTTCTGCACCGGCAGATAGGTCACGCGAAAGCCGAGCTTCTCAAGATGCTTGCACGTATCGAGCACAGCCTTGTGTTCGGTGACCTCGGTAATGATATGGTTGCCCTTTTCGCGATACATTTCGGCCACGCCTTTGATGGCGAGGTTGTCGCTTTCGGTGGCGCCCGAAGTGAAGATAATCTCTTTCGCACTTGCGCCAATCAGCTTGGCGATGCGCTCGCGCGACAACTCGACCGCTTCTTCCGCTACCCATCCAAAGGGGTGATTGCGGCTTGCCGCATTGCCGAACTTCTCCATGAAGTAGGGCAGCATTTCTTCCAGAACCCGCGGATCCATAGGCGTGGTCGCGTGATTATCCATGTAGATGGGCAGCTTGATCCCATTCGCAGCCGCGCGCTGTTCCGCGCTGTGCTGGGTCGCCTTGTTGCCATTCGTGCTCATGATTGCTTTTCTCCTACGCAGCCCCTGAAGGGGCGATTATTTTCTGTCGCTTGCGGCATCGCTGAAGCGATGCCCTGATACAAACCTGCTCTACGAAATCGTTACCAACTCTACCGGTTTCCTGGTCTCCGGCTTATTGACCTCCATCTCATCGGCTCGGAGGACTTCCGTTTCTTCCTTCATCTGCGAAATTTTGATGTTCTTCAGCACCTGCTCGATGCTTTCATTCACTTTGCGCAACGGTTCGCGAATCGTGCAGCGATCGCTCTGGCCGCATTCACCGCGCACAGTTACGCACGATGTGATGAACAGAGGGCCGTCAATGGCCTTGATTACTTCGAAAGCCGAAATCATTTTCGGATCGCGCGTCAGCGTGTAACCGCCGTTCATTCCATGCTGCGACCGAATCAGCCCGACCTTCGCCAGGCGTTGCAGAATCTTCGCCAGCGCTTCCTGCGGGATGCCGTACGCCTCCGCCACATCCTTGGCGCTGCATGCGCCTTGGTCGGCGTGCTCAGCCAGGTGCTTCATGGCCATGAGCCCGTAGTCCGCTTTCTTGGTCAGTTTCAGCATGGGCAGTAAATGCCGACCTATATAGTCGGATTCAATTCCGACTGTTTCGGTCGCAATTCAATATTAACCCCAGAGGCCACTTCGCGCAAGCGCGGGCAGGGAATAGAACGATTTTGGGGTCGAACGGTAAGTATTGGCGGGCAAACGGGTTAGGGGTGGGATCAAAGGTGGAGGGTACAAACTCGTTTTCGTGCGGTGGAGCGGCGGTTACTGTGGGGCTTCGGGTTTGGGACGCGCGATTTTCTCGACAACCCGCATCTTCTGGTCTTTTCCGTAGTCATCCAGGATATGCGCATTGTTGCCGTCGATGGCTACTTTCGTCGGTCCGTACAGGGTCACGTTCAACAACTGGCTCCTAGTGAGAACAGGGCCAAGAACGTAAACCGTGTCATCGGTTTGTATCCAATAGAAGGTCTTTGTTACTGGTCCTCCAACGAGCGCTGCGATGGGAACAACGACTGCTCCGCCTCTTTCTGATGTGATGTCGATGATCCTCGCGTCTTTCCACTGGTGATCTGTAGCCAGCGCCAGCGAGGAGGCTAGAACGGCGAATATCAAGGTTGCACATCGTGCCCTGACCAGCGCTGCTGCCAACTGTCTTCCCATACGCGCCTCTGCATCCTTATTTACAGCGGCGCAGGTAGGTCGGGAAGATTCCGAAAGACGCTCGTCTTATGGGTTGGGTTTGGTCGCGTTAGCGAACTCGATTATTCACGAATAAGATCGCCGGGTGCGGTTCGCCTCAGCGTACCCGTTTTTGCCGCTTGCAGCACCAGTTCGCAAATTTCGTCGGCAAAGCTTTCCTCAAGCTTGGCGTGACGAATCAAAAAGCGCATCAAAATGGGCCCGTAGAGCGAGTCGAGGATAAGGTCAAAGTCGCAGCCGGCGGGTAACTCGCCGCGATCCACCCCGCGCTGCAGAGTCTGATAAGCCTGTCTGCGTCGGGGCCACAGAAACCGGTCGCGATAAGCCTCGAGCAACTCCGGATCCGATTGTCCTCCCGCAAGCAGCGCCGCCACGACCTTGCCCCGCTGCGAGCGGAAAATTCGAATCAACCCTCTCATCTGCAAGCGTATGTCGTTTTGCACGGAACCGGTGTTAGGAAAGCGGAGTTCATTGTCGGCGCTGGCGGAAAAAGCGTCGGCGACCAAGGCACCCTTGGTCGGCCACCAACGGTAGACAGTTGTTTTGCCAACGTTGGCGTCGGCCGCGATAGCCTCAATGCTAAGCTCTGGGAATCCGCTTTGCTTAAGCAGTTTCAGCGTGCTGCTCAGGATCGATTGCCGCGACTCTTCGCTGCGTGGCCGTCCCGGTGGGCGCTTCTCGCCCGTTCCGTTGCCCCCGGTGGCCCCATTACTTCCGTGCCGAGTTGCGCCGCGTCCCATGTGATTTTGACTCATGGCTAAAGTCTAATATAATTTAAATCCGAAACGTACTGTTTTGAATCTTATTTGGAAGTTGGCGGGCATGTGGGCCGCGGCTTCGAAGTACTGGTTTTCGGCAGTATCCAGTTCCAAAGTAGAGATTTTTCGTCTGTCTTATGTGGATAGTCGCATTAGCGCTTCGCCGTCCTTATACGTTTGTGGTGATGGCACTGCTCATCATCATTCTTACGCCCATCACCATCCTGCGCACCCCGGTCGACATTTTCCCTGAAATCAACATTCCAGTGATCAGCGTGGTATGGAACTTTGACGGCATGTCGCCGCAGGAGATGTCCGACCGGATTGTAAGCAACTCCGAACGTGGATTCACAGTTACGGTCAACGACATCGAACATCAGGAATCACAGTCGCTGAACGGAAGAGCGGTGATCAAGATCTTCTTCCGGCCTGGCGTCAACATTTCGATGGCCATGACGCAAGTAACCGCGATGTGCCAGACCGTGCTGCGCGGACTGCCTCCGGGGACGACTCCGCCGCTGGTCGTCACTTATTCGGCATCTACGACACCCGTTGTGCAACTGGGTTTGAGCAGCAAAACGCTGCCGGAGCAGCAACTCTTCGATCTGGGGCAGAATTTTCTGCGCACGCAGTTGACCACGGTCCAAGGCGCGGCCACTCCGTATCCTTACGGCGGCAAGCCGCGTCAGGTGCAGGTGGACCTCGATTCCGCCAAGCTTCAGGCCTACGGTTTGTCACCCAACGACATCGTCAATGCCGTGTCGGCGCAGAACTTAATCCTGCCGACGGGCACCGCAAAAATCGGTCCGACCGAGTACGAGGTGGAGATGAACGGCACGCCACGGACGGTCGCCGAACTCAACGATCTTCCGGTGAAGACCTCGAACTCGTCCACGCTTTACCTGCGCGACGTTGCGCACGTGCGCGACGGATTTCTGCCGCAAACCAACATCGTGCGCCAGGACGGCGTGCGCGGCGTGCTCATGTCGATCTATAAGCTGGGCGGCTCTTCCACACTGAGCGTGGTGGATGGCATCAAGGCAATGGTGCCGCGGGCGGCGCAGTCGCTGCCGCGCGACCTGAGCGTCAAGGCCCTGTTCGATCAATCGCTTTTCGTGCGCGCGGCGATCCAGGGAGTATTACGGGAGGGTTTGATCGCCGCCTGTCTCACCGCCGTCATGATCCTGGTTTTCCTGGGCGATTGGCGTCCCACGCTGATCATCGCGGTTTCGATTCCTTTGTCCATATTTGTTTCCGTGATTCTGCTGAGCGCGCTCGGCGAGACCATCAACATCATGACCCTCGGAGGTCTGGCGCTCGCCGTCGGCATCCTGGTGGACGATGCCACGGTGGAAATCGAAAACATCGAGCGCAATCTGGCCATGGGCAAGGAGATGAAGACCGCCATCCTCGACGGTGCCCAACAGGTCGCCGTGCCCGCGTTCGTCTCCACGCTGAGTATCTGCATCGTGTTTGTGCCCATGTTTTTTCTCACCGGGGTGGCGAAGTTTCTCTTCGTTCCGCTGGCCGAAGCCGTGTCCTTTGCCATGCTGGCGTCGTATCTGCTGTCGCGAACCCTGATCCCGACGATGGTGATGTTTATCATGCGCGGCCACGAGCACCGCGCCCTCGAACCGAAAACGTTTTTGGGAAGGTCCCAGCGTGGATTTGAGCGGTGGTTCGAAAGATTCCGCGACGGCTATCGGCAACTGTTGGATACGACGCTCGATCACCGCAAATTATTCTCCCTCTGCTTTGTGGTTTTCTGTTTTCTGTCGCTGGGGCTGGTGTTTTTTCTGGGGCGGGACTTCTTTCCGCAAGTGGATGCGGGTTTGATTCGTTTGCACTTCCGCGCCCGGCCCGGCCTGCGCGTGGAAGAGACCGCGCGCCTGTGCGATGAAGTGGAGCGCGTGCTGCGCAGCGAGATTCCGCCGGACGAACTCCAGACCATGCTGGACAACATCGGCGTTCCCTACTCCGGCTTGAACCTTTCCTACAGCAGTTCGGGCGTGATCGGGACGGAGGATGCTGAGATTCTGATTTCGCTCAATCCCGAACATCATCATCCCACGTCACAGTATATCCGCCGCTTGCGGCGGGAGTTGCCAGCGCAGTTTCCGGGGGTGGAATTTTTCTTTCAGCCTGCCGACATCGTGTCCCAAATTCTCAATTTCGGATTGCCCGCCCCGGTCGATATTCAGGTAGTGGGCGCCGATATGCGCGGAAACTATGACATCGCTCAGCACATCGCCAATCGGCTCCGTCAGATTCCCGGCGCCGCCGACGTCCATGTGCAACAGATGTTGGGCTTGCCCACGCTCTATCTCGACATGGACCGCACCCGCATCAACCAGGTCGGAATGAACGCCCAGCAAGTCGCCCAGAGCGTGCTGGTCAGCTTGAGTGGAAGTTTCCAGACCACCCCTAACTTCTGGCTGAATCCAAGGAATGGCGTGAGTTATAACATCGCCGTCCAGACGCCGCAGTATCACATGACGTCGCTGCAAGATTTGATGAACACGCCGGTGACGGCCGCAAGTTCGCAAACCGCTCCCCAGGTGATCGGCAATCTGGTTCAGCTCTCGCCCGTGACCCGCGCCGCCGTGGTCAACCATTACAACGTTCAGCCGGTCATCGATGTGTACGCCAGCACGCAGGGGCGCGATCTGGGCGGGGTGGCGTCCGACATCATGAAGGCGCTCAAACCATTCCAGGACCATCTGCCGCGCGGAACGAGCATCGTCGTTCGGGGACAGGTCCAGACCATGGAGTCCTCGTTTTTCGGCCTGGGCGTGGGTCTTCTCGGAGCGATCGTGCTCGTCTACTTACTGATCGTGGTTAACTTTCAGTCGTGGCTCGATCCTTTTATCATTATTACGGCGTTGCCGGGAGCGCTGGCGGGTATCTGCTGGTTCCTGCTGATTACACGTACTACGCTCAGTGTTCCGTCGTTGACGGGCGCGGTTATGTGCATGGGAGTGGCGACCGCGAATTCAATTCTGCTGGTTTCGTTTTCTCGCGATCGCATGAATGCGGGAGCGCCCGCGCGGCAAGCGGCGCTCGAAGCCGGCCACACCCGCATACGCCCGGTGATTATGACGGCGCTCGCCATGATTATCGGTATGGTGCCGATGGCGTTGGGATTGGGAGAAGGCGGTGAACAGAACGCGCCGCTGGGACGGGCCGTGATCGGTGGTCTGCTGTTCGCAACTGTGGCCACATTATTTTTCGTGCCCAGCGTGTTTACCATGATTCACGGCCGCCGCGAGGCGCGGGAGCAGTCGGAGCAGTAATCGGCCGCAATAAGAACAGGGGAACAACGAAAGAGAATTGTTTTGGAGAACGCCATCATGCCAGTACAACCGCCGCCCGTAACCAGCGATCGGAACGAGACTGAAGCCATGCGCCCCGATAGCTATCGGCCTTCTGATCCGGGTTCCGCTCCGGCGCGCCGGGGAAAGATTCTGATTGGTGCCGTGCTACTCGTCCTGATCACCGCTGGCGTAGTGACCTTTCTGAATAAGAAAAGCGAAACCGACGCACTCGCCAAGGAAACCGAGGCCGTCTCGATTCCGACCGTCGCGGTGGTGCAGCCGCAGATCCAACCGGGAAATGACGAACTGGTATTGCCCGGAAATCTGCAAGCCTTCATAGAGTCCCCCATTTTCGCCCGCACCAACGGCTATCTCCTCCGCTGGTACAAGGATATGGGAAGCAAAGTGGAGAAAGGGGAACTGCTGGCGGCGATTGACACTCCCGAAGTCGACCAGGAACTCTCTCAGGCCAAAGCCAGCCGCGAGCAGATCAAGGCGGCGCTGGGGTTGGCGAAGATATCGGCTGACCGTTGGGCGAATCTGCGCAAAACCGATTCGGTTTCGCAGCAAGAAGCCGATCAGCAGGCGAGCGGCTACGAACAAGCCCTAGCCAACCTCGCGGCAGCGGACGCTAATGTTCGCCGCCTCGAAGACCTCGAATCCTTCAAGAGCGTATACGCTCCATTCTCGGGCGTGCTTACTCGCCGCAATGTTGATCCGGGCGCGCTCATTAATTCCGGCGCGCAGGCGGCCGGCAAAGAGCTGTTCGATATCGCGCGTGTCGATCCACTTCGCGTTTACGTCAGTGTTCCGCAGGCGTATGCGCCGAACATCAAGGTCGGCATGAAGGCCAACGTGACGCTGCAGGAATTTCCCGGCCAGAAATTTGTGGGAACCGTGGTCCGCACCGCGGAGGCCATCGATCTCGCGACGCGCACGCTAAACACGGAAGTGGATGTTCCCAACAAAGATGGCAAGCTGCTGCCCGGTTCATTCGGCCAGGTGCATTTTGCGACCGGCACTTCGGTTCCGCGGATTACGATTCCCGTAAACGCCATGCTGTTCCGCGCCGAAGGAGCGCAGGTTGCGGTTGTCGACAAGGACGGCAAGGTGCATTTGCGCCCCATCAACATTGGACGCGACTATGGTGCAACCCTGGAAATTCTGGGCGGGATCGATGTCAGCGAGCAGGTCATCATCAATCCATCCGACTCACTTGAGGAAGGGCAGCAAGTACACGTCGCCAAGCCGACTGCAGGAGACGCGCACTCGTGAACCGCAAGTCGATCTTGCGCTTGATTTTGGGTGGCGCAGCGCTTCAGCGCTGCGGTAAGTGCACCGTCTTGAGTGCGGCTGTAGCCGCTGAGGTAACGCTTTCTGCTTGGGAATTAGTTTTTCCGCAGCCTGTTAGGAAGCAAGTGCAACCAGGCAATGAGCCTATGAAGTCTTTCTCCGTGCCTCGGTGTCTCCGTGGTGGGTGTTGCGCTTTGCTGGCTGTGGCACTGCTCGCAGCTTTGGGCTGCACCGTCGGACCGCGATATAAACGTCCCACCGCGCAAGTTCCCGACACGTGGAAAGGCCAAGGGCCCTGGCAAACGGCGGCTCCGAAAGATGCGATTCCGAAGGGCGCGTGGTGGCAGATATTCCACGACGCAGAACTCGACCAGTTGGAGCAGGAACTACTGCAGGCAAATCAATCGCTGGCAGCGGCGCAGGATCGCTTGATGCAGGCTCGCGCCCAGGCGCGAATCGCATCCTCGGCATACTTTCCCGTGCTCAGCGCCGATCCCAGTGGGCAGCGATTTCGCCTCTCCGGTAACCGGCCGCTCCAGGGCGGAACGCTTCAGACTGTCAAAGTTGATACTGAGAACGAATTTACCGTCCCATTTTCCGCCAGCTACGAACTGGATTTATTCGGACGCGTGCGCCGCAATATGGAAGCGGCCAACGCTTCGCTGCAAGGCAGCGCTGCCGACCTGGAAAACGTCCGCCTGGTGCTGACCGCCGAACTTGCCGCCGACTATTTCAACCTGCGCGAGAGCGACCGTGAAGCGGGAGTGGTACGCCAGTCCGTCGAAATCCAGCAAAAAGGAATGGATCTCGTCAACCATCGTCACGAAGGCGGAGTCGCGAATGGATTGGAAGTCGCGCAGCAGGCCGCGTTGCTCGATTCAACTGCGACGCAGCTTCAACTCGTGTTGCAGCAGCGTGCGCAATACGAACATGCCATCGCCGTTCTGGTAGGGAAATCCGCGTCCGCTTTCAGCGTGGCGGAGGCGCCGTTCGACGCCACGCCTCCGGCGATTCCCACCGGAGTTCCCTCGGAGATACTCGAGCGCCGGCCCGACATCGCGACCCAGGAACGCCAGATGGCATTCGAGAATGCGCAGGTTGGCATAGCCATGACGGCGTTCTATCCGCATATCACGCTGAGCGGAGGCGGCGGTTGGGAGAGCCGCGATATCGCCACGCTGGTCAACGCTCCCAGCGCCATGTGGTCGCTGGGAGGTGATCTGCTGCAACCGATTTTCAATGGCGGCCGCAATCGTGCCAACCTGGCGTCCACCCGCGCGGCCTACGACCAATCCGTCGCCAACTACCGCGAATCGGTGCTGGAGGCATTTCAGCAGGTCGAGGATGGGCTCTCCGGTCTGACCCTGCTTGACCAAGCCATGAAAACGCAGCAGGCAGCAGTCACCGACTCGCGCCGCGCCCTCGCGCTCGCCAATGACCGTTATGTCGGCGGGGTTACGACCTACCTCGATGTGATTACCGCACAATCCACGCTGCTGAGTAACGAGCGCTTAGCGACACAGCTGCTCGGTCAGCAGATGACGACTTCCGTTTACCTGGTGAAGGCGCTCGGCGGCGCGTGGGATGCCTCCGAAATTCAGCGCGAACAGGTAAAGCCAACACTGGTTCAGGCCGTTCAACAGTAAGCTGTCACACTAGCGAATTGTCATCCTGAGCGAAGCGAAGGACCTGCTTTCTTCTCAGACAGCAGATTCTTGCTAAGGATAACGATGACCGCAAATCAAGACGGGCACGAACTCGCACGCCAGCTACGCCGTCGTGTGGCGCGCCAATTTTCCGTAGCGCGAACGGACTTCGTTTTCCGCCATCAGCCAATCCTGGTTCTCGTCGCCATTCGCATCGCCAGTCGTTGCTTGGCGCTGCAGGTAGAGTTCGTAGGCGCGACGCCGAATCTCTTCTTCGAGATTGGAGGGAACGAAATTGGCGGAAACCACCGCGGCCGATTTTCCATTCTTCGGAATTTCCTTGCCAACTTCGGGTGCAACCTGCACCGGAGCAGGCGAAACCGAGGTTGCGGTTTTCTTGCTGCGAGTGGTGCTAGTGATTCCAGTTGTCTTGCGAGCCATGTATTACTCCTTACAGATATCGAATGGTAGAGATGGCGTTATGTAGCGAATAAGCGGCGTTCGCTCACAACAAGAGCCGCTAACCGATGATTTGATAATAGCTTATGTATCTAACTATATATCTAACTATATCGTGAATGGCTGTGGAATTGTTCCGCCAGCCATCGAAAAATTCGTTCCGCAGTATCAGAAAAGTTACTCGTTTGGGCTCGCCCAAAAATTCGAACGTCGGAAACCGAGAGCGGCGCGTCTGCCCTTTAGCGGCTGGCGTCGGCGATGTGCTGAGATAATACAGTCATGCAAGAAAGCGAACAGGACCCGCTCCACGGTAATAAATGGGGCGGCCGTTGGCGATGGATCGCCGCAATCGCTTTCCTGTTTGTGTTAGCGATTGCCGTGCTGGGAATTGTGATCTACCGCGCCGAGCCCACTCTGCGCGCGATGGTGATCGAGACCTTATCCACCAGATTCAAGAGCAAGGTCGAACTCGATGCCTTCCATGTTTCGCTGTTCAAAGGGCTCCAGGTTTCGGGAGCCGGCCTCAGAATCTTTGGAGAAACAGATCCCAACAATTATGAACCGGGATTCCAGCCCATCATTAATATTGCGGAATTCGAGTTTCACATGGAAATTCGGGATCTTTTTCATTCTCCTATTCATGTCGACACCGTTTATATAAAGGGATTGCAGCTGAATTTGCCGCCCAGAGAGCATCGCAGTGAGATGACAAACATGGCGCCCAAAGGGGGCAAGATCGAAATCATCGTCGATAAGCTCGTCAGCGACAAAGCGCAACTCATCATTAACACTCTGCGGCCGGGCAAGCTGCCGCTGGAATTCGACATTGAGAATTTGAAAATGACGACGATCGGGCCTGGTTCTCCCATGCATTTCGATGCGAATCTCACCAATCCCAAGCCCGTGGGACAGATTCAATCCAATGGGCTGTTTGGTCCGTGGCAGCCAGACAGTCCTCGTGACACGCCGGTTAGCGGAACCTATTCGTTCGAGCATGCAGATCTGGGCACGATCCATGGGATCGGCGGGATTCTTTCGTCGAAGGGAAAGTATGCCGGAGTTCTGGACAAGATAGAGGTAGAGGGCGCGACCGACACTCCAGATTTTCGCCTGGCGATCAGCGGGCGAGCGGTTCCCTTGCACACCGACTTTCATGCCACGGTGGACGGAACCAGCGGGGATACATACCTACAGCCAGTCAAAGCCAAAATCCTGAACTCGTGGCTGGTGGCAACCGGCTCTGTCGTACGCGTGAAAGAAAGCGTGAAAGATCCCGGCGGACACCGTGTGCAGTTGGATGTCGTGATGGAGAAGGGAGAGATCCAGGACCTGCTGAAGCTCGCGATACGCACCGATCCGCCAATCATGACCGGCGCAGTTCGCTTGAAGACGAAGTTTGATCTGTCGCCCGGCTCGACTGATGTTGCCAATCGTCTGAAGCTGTCAGGAACTTTTCGAATCGCAGAGGCGCATTTCTCGAATGAAAAGATCCAGGAAAAGATTGACGAACTCAGTATGAGAAGCCAGGGCAAGCCAAAACTGGTTCATGACAGCAGTGCCGAAAATGCCCAGTCTGACATGAATGGCACGTTCAGTCTCAGCGATGGACTGATTTCTTTTTCACAGCTGGAGTACCGCGTTCCCGGCACTCAAGTGAATCTCACGGGCACCTACAGCCTGGATGGAGACATATTCGATTTTCACGGCAAAGCGCGCCTCGACGCGAAACTCTCGCACATGGTAACGGGTTGGAAATCGATTCTGCTGAAACCGGTGGACCCATTCTTCAGCAAGGACGGTGCGGGAACTGAAATCCCGGTCAAGATCACCGGCACGAAGTCGGAACCCCATTTCGGCCTAGATTTTGGCCACAAGGACGTCAACAACAACAGCGCGCAGGATCAAAAGAAGTGATAGATACTGCCCGCTGCCAGGCTTGCCATCACCTCCTCCTAAAACTCTGGTAACTTGTCGAAAACTCGCTCGTGGCCGCACCATAACTAGGGACAACAGGTAGGGAGCACCTAAAGGCACAACTATGGTATCGACTGGCAGTGGAGCGTCTGGAGCGAAGGCCGCCAAGGCTACCTTCAGCGATTTGGAGCGCATGCTTTCGGAATCCCCGACTTCGGACAGGGTTTGCCTGAAACTGGCACAGATTCTGGGCGTGCGCCGCAGCGAAGTGGCACTGCTCAGGTTGGAAAAGAATAGTCTGCGCTTCATCTTCCCGCCCGAATTGCGCTCCGCGGGCGTATTGCCGTTGAGCGGATCGGCGGTGGCCGCGCGCACCGCATCGACTCGCACTCCGTTGTTGTCGAATACCTTCATGCGCGTAAAGCATGTGAGCTTGTTTGAAGCGGTCAAGCTCGGCGCCGAAGTCGATGAAGATGATCGCAGCCAGGGGCAAATGCCGATTCAGAAAATCATGTCCGTTCCCGTAGCGCATTCCGGAGGCGTGGTGGGAGTGGTGCAGGTTTCGCGCAAGGGTCTGGATGCCTCGCTCTCGGGCGCCGACTTCACCGCCGACAACCTGAAGCAACTGGAACAAGCCGCCGAAATTCTTGCCCGCATGCCCTTCATGCAGGACGGCGCGGAAGTCTAGAATTTGTCATTGGTAATTTGTAATTGGTAATTTGCTATTTCGCACAATGGTCGATTGAGTGTCAATTACCAATCACAAATTACCATTTGCCTCACACCGTCTGTCCGGCGCAATATCCCGATGCCCACGCCCACTGAAAGTTGAAGCCGCCCAGTTGGCCGGTCACGTCAACCACTTCTCCGATAAGAAAAAGTCCGGGCACTTTTCGAGATTCCATCGTCTTGGCGGAGAGTTCATCGGTGTCGACGCCTCCGGCCGTGACTTCCGCTTTTCCGTAGCCTTCCGTCCCTTCCGGCCTGATTTCCCAAGCATGCAACTGCTGTTCGGCGCGAGCAAATGCGCGATCGGAGTTTCCGGTTAAAGGATAGGTTTCGAGCCAGCGCTCCGCGAAACGGCGAGGCAGGATCTCCCTAAGCAGCAATTTCCAACTCGATGCGTCGCGACGGCCTCGCCCTCGCAGCTCAGCGATGAGGTCGCGGTCTGGTGCGAAGTCGAGATAAATAGGCCCCTTGCCGTCCCAGTACGAAGAGATCTGGAGGATTGCGGGTCCGCTGAGGCCGCGATGCGTGAACAGCATGTTTTCCTTAAATGAAGCCGGCGTCTGTTTCGCCCTGCCAGTGGATGCAACCACCTCGATGGAGACTCCCGCCAGATCGCACCAGCGCTTGCGGTCCGCCTCGCTGAAGACGAGAGGAACCAGCGCGGCCCGCGGAGCAATGATCTTCAGGCCAAATTGCCGGGCCAGATCGTAACCGAATGAAGTGGCTCCAATTTTCGGAATGGACAAGCCTCCGGTAGCGACCACAAGGCGATCCGCATCGAAAGTCGCGTTTTCGCCCTGCACGGTGGCTTGCACAGTGAACTGGCCATGCTTCTGCTCGTGGTTTTTCTCCGCCTCGGCCTTGCGCACCGCATTCACTTTCGTATTGCACCGGATTTCGACTCCAGCCTCGCGGCATTCCTGTTCGAGCATCGCTGTGATATCGCTAGCCGCTCGATCGCAAAACAACTGGCCGAGTTTTTTCTCGTGATATGGAATGCGATGTTTTTCCACGAGTCCCACAAAGTCGGCTGGCGTATAGCGGGCAAGCGCCGATTTGGCGAAGTGTGGATTAGCCGATAGAAAATTCTCCGGCCCGGTGTCGAGGTTGGTGAAATTGCAGCGCCCTCCGCCGGAGATCAGGATCTTCCGGCCAATGCGCTCCGCGCGTTCGAGCACGAGAACTCGCCGCCCGCGCTTGCCCGCTTCGATGGCGCACATCAGCCCGGCGGCGCCGGCCCCGAGAATGATGACGTCGTATTTCAAATTCACGCCCGAATATCCACTCCACAACGAGCTTAGCAAAGCAGCGAAGACTCGCGCGGTTTGGTATGCTGTTCGAAATCTTCGTGGCGGGGTAGGGTTTCTGCGTGCTGGCCGGAATTAAGACGCGCGACTTGCGCAAAATTTTTACGTCGCCTCCTCCCCTCGCCTCCGGTGGCGGCTTTGGTTTCGGCGCGGCGCGCGGCAAGGGGAAGAAGCAGCCGAAAGCGGAGATCGTCGCCCTCGATGGCATCTCCTTGGAAATCGCGCCCGGAGAGATCTTCGGTCTGCTGGGACCAAACGGTGCGGGCAAGTCGACGACCGTGGGCGTCCTCACCACGCGGGTGCGTCCGACCAGCGGCCAGGCTTGGATTGGCCAGCACGACGTCTGGGCGGAGCAGGTCGCGGTTAAGCGTCTGATCGGCGTGGTGCAGCAGCGTCCGAACCTTGATTTTTCTCTGACCGCTCGCGAAATTCTGCTCTTTCACGGCGCCTATTTCGGCATCGACTCGCGCGAGCGCGCCACGCGCGCCGAGACGCTGCTCGATCGCTTCAAACTCACCGACCGCGCCGACCAGATGGTCCGCGGATTTTCCGGCGGCATGATGCAGCGTCTTTCCATTGCGCGCGCCATGATGCACGATCCGCAGGTGCTTTTTCTGGACGAGCCCAGCGCCGGACTCGATCCGCAGACCCGGTTACTGTTGTGGGAAATCATCCGCGAATACAACCAGAGCGGAAAGACTATCCTTCTGACCACGCACAACATGGAGGAAGCGGACGCTTTGTGCCAGCGTCTGGCCATCATCGACCATGGAAAAAATATCGCGTTGGGCACTCCGGCGGAGTTGAAAGCTTCGGTTCCCGGCGGCTATCTGCTGCGCTTGCGCTTCGGACGGAACTCGCCGGAATTACTGCAGCGCTTGCAGGCCCTGGCGGGAGTGCGTGAAGTGCGCGCGCATAACAATGACGCGGATCACGACAACTCCGCCGACGTGTATGCCGACCGCGGAGGCTCGCTAGTTTCCGAGATTGCCAATCTCGCCTCCAGCGCTTCGATCGAATTGTGCGATGTGCACATTTCCGAGCCCAGCCTGGAAAATCTTTTTCTGCATCACACAGGAAGGAGTTTGCGCGATTGAACTGGACCACTTTTCTAGCCCTGCTCGGGCGCGACGCTCATGTCGCTCGCCGCAACGCCGTTCCCATGCTGTTGCAGACTTTTCTGCAGCCCATGATGTTCGTGTTTATTTTCGGACGCGTCATGGTGTCGAGCGGCTACATGCCTCCCGCGTACAAGAGCCTGTTGTTGCCCGGCATCATGGCGATCAGCATGGTATTCACGGGAGTCTGGGCAGTTGCGATGCCTTTAATCGCCGAGTTTCAATTTACGCGCGAGATCGAAGACCGTCTGCTGGCGCCGATCGAAATGCACTGGCTGGCGATCGAGAAAGTATTTTTTGGCACCATGCAAGCCCTGGTCGCCGGGTTGGCCGTGATTCCAATGGCGTGGCTCTTGCTGCGTCCGGGAGTGGAGTTTAATGTGCACTCTCCCATCGGCTTTGCCTGCGTCACAGTGCTCGTGGCATTGTTCTCAGCCTGCGGTGGCCTGGCGCTTGGCTGCAGCGTCAGCCAAACTCACATCGGTTTGATGTTCAGCATGGTTTTGACGCCGATGATCTTCTTCGGCTGCACTTATTATCCGTGGAGTGCGCTCGGACATTTTCCCATCCTGCAAAAAGTTGTCCTGATCAATCCTCTCGTGTACGCCAGCGAAGGCCTGCGCGGAACCCTCGTCCCGCAGTTCCCACACCTGCCCGTGCTGGCCGTCGTGGTGGTCTTAGCTGCGTTTGACCTGATGTTTCTGGCCGTCGGGCTGCGGCAATTCCACGCGAAGGCCGTTAGTTAGGGTTGGTGTAGCGCCGGCGTCCCGCCGGCAGCTTAAGCGCGGGCCGGTCAGAGGCTAGCGCTACAGCCTAATACCGCAGATACCCGATCCCCACGCGCATGTGGTGCAACAAGCTCTCGGGCACAGTGAGAGCGATGGTGAGTCCCAGCATCGCGTGGACGATCGCGAGGGGATAGACGCTGCGGTAGCGGCGGAACCCTTCGCAGAAAAAAAGAGCCCCGATCAGCGTGGCAGTCGTGAGGATAGGATTGGGCAAGTGGACGGCGGCAAACAGCGTTGCGGCGATCCAAACCGCCGCCGGGCCTCCATACAGTTCTTCGAAGCGGCTGAAGAAAAACGACTGCAGAATGAATTCCTGAATCAAGGACCAGACCACGTATCCCCAAGTTAACCGCAGATTCGGGAACCAGGTCGGATTGGCAGGAATCTGGCCACCCAAGGAGCGGACAAAAATCATCATGAAGAGAAGCGTGGCCAAACCGATTCCCAGCACCACGCCGGTGTCAGCCACTTTCGGCGACCCCAGGCCGAGGCGATAAAACGACGCCCGCAATGACCCCAGCGGCCGCAGCGACCCTGACTGGTCCATCAACAAGTCTGTCACGACCAGAACCAGAATTGTGATTCCCGAGATAGCGGCCCATCGGTTCCGGATCTCGACCGTAGACGCCCAGATCGCAAGCTCCAGCAACAAAAACACGACGACTATCTGGGTCCAAACGAAGTACCGGCGAAAGGCAGTAGCGACTGCGGGATAGGTTGTCGACTCAACCGCCATTTCACTCATTTCTGTATTTTCCCATGATCTCTACACATTTGGATCTCTACACATTCGGCGGTAGTGGTGCAGTTTGAAAATTGCCGTCCCTCAGCGGCTGAAGAGTTTGCTGAAAAAGTCGAATTCCGATGTCCGGCCCCTGAAGGGGCATCTGATTTCAAACGACTTGC
>JBAWFQ010000125.1:0-51882 GCA_049592035.1 Terriglobales bacterium | reverse complement strand
GGGTAGGGCGTTCGCGAGGAATGCGCCTCCGAAGAAGTACGCCACATAGTGATACCACCGCATGGTCGCTCCCTTCTGGTGTAAAACCAGATAGTAGCAGGGTTTCAGCGGAGACCGACTCAAACGTGCGTCCACGGAAACCGAGACACTACCGAAAACCTACAACTGAGAGCTGAAAGCTGAGAGCTTCTTTCACGCTATAATCCGGACAAGGCTTTCTTTTGGGGGTTCCCACCATGAGTTTTTGCCGGACTCTCGGCGAATTGCGCCGAAGTCCTTTCACCGAACAGCGTCTCCGGTCCCGGCGAGTAAAAGATGAGCTGCGCGAGAACCTGATGGCACGGCTGCGCGAGGGCAGTCCGATATTTCCGGGCATCGTTGGCTATGACGATACGGTGGTTCCGCAGATCGTAAACGCCATCCTCTCGCGCCATAACTTCATTCTTCTGGGGCTACGCGGGCAGGCGAAAAGCCGTATCCTCCGCGCGCTTACCGCGCTGCTCGATCCGGAGATGCCCTACGTCGCAGGCTGCGAGATCCACGACAATCCCTACGCTCCCATCTGCCGTCACTGTCGCGAACTGTTGGCCAAGCAAGGAGACGCCACGCCAATTGCCTGGCTCACGCCTGACCACCGCTACGTGGAAAAGCTGGCCACGCCCGATGTCACCATCGCCGACCTCATCGGTGACATCGATCCCATCAAGGCGGCGCGCGGCGGCCACGAACTGTCGAGCGAATTCACCGTGCATTATGGATTGCTCCCTCGTGCGAACCGGGGAATTTTTGCCATCAACGAGTTGCCCGATCTGGCCGGCAAGATTCAAGTCGGCCTGTTCAATATCATGCAGGAAGGCGATGTGCAAATTAAGGGATATCCGATTCGCCTGCCGCTCGATGTGGCGATAGTCTTCAGCGCCAACCCCGAGGACTACACCGCGCGCGGCAAGATCATTACGCCACTGAAGGATCGCATCGGCTCGGAAATTCGCACTCACTATCCAGCGACGGTCGAGGAAGGCATCGCGATCACCGCGCAGGAAGCCTGGCTTGACCGAACCAATGATCGAACTAATGACCGCGAGATTAACCGCAACGGCTCGCAGTTGCGCATTCCGAAGTATGTCAATGAAGTCATCGAGCGCATTGCCTTCGCCGCCCGCGACGACAAAAAAATCGACAAGCGCTCGGGTGTAAGCCAGCGCCTGCCCATCTCGGCGATCGAGAACGTGGTATCGAATGCGGAGCGCCGCGCCCTTACGCATAACGAAAAATTGATCGTACCCCGCATCAGCGACATTTACGCGGCGCTTCCCGCCATCACGGGCAAGCTCGAACTCGAGTACGAAGGTGAAATGAAGGGCGCCGACTACGTAAGCCGCGAACTGATCCGCACCGCGGTAGCGAAAACATTCGACACTTATCTGCACGGCGTAAGCATGAATCAGGTGGTGCAGTGGTTCGATCTGGGCGGCGAGATTCAACTGAGCGACAACGCCGGAGCGCAAGAAGTTCTGCAGGGCCTCGGCCAGATTCAGGGCCTGATGGAAAAACTGACCAAACTGAATGTCGGCCCGAAAGACGCCGCCGAGATACAGGTATCCGCGGCGGAGTTCGTTCTGGAAGGCCTGCACGCGCACAAGAAGATCGGGCGCAACGAGGAGAGGGTTTTCACGGCGGGAGAGAAAGCGCCAAAGCCAGCTGACAAGCCAATGTATGAGCGTGAAGAACCGGGATTTGGGAGGAAGCGGAGCTTCAACTGATTTTCGCACTTGCTCATTCGGCCGGAGGTGAGCGCTGAAGCTACTGCTGCGATGTTTGGCGCTCGCCGTCTTGTTCTTAGCAATGGTCGCGGTGGCGTCTATTCTGACTTTCGCCGTACCGATGGCCGCGTTTGGCTGGCCCGGTCTGCTCCTAGTCGACGCGGTCTGCGCCAGGTTCATGATTTATGCGCAGACAGCCGGTAATTCCGGGCCGATGTTTGTCGCTGGGCTTGTGGTCGACGTCGTAATTTACACGCTTCTGTTTTTCGTCCTTAGCAAGGGCTGGAGGATATTGGCAGCCAAGGCCGTTACGAAACGATAGTGCATGAAACGCATCCGCTACAGCAAATACGTTCCCGACCCCGCCAGCGAGATGAGCATGGAGGACCTGCTCAGCGCGCTCTCCGACTATTTTCTGCAAAGCGGTTTCAACGACAATTTCTGGTACGAGATGCCGGAAGGTGAGCAGACGCTCGACGAATTGAAGCGCGCCCTTGAACAAGCTCTTCTCGACGGCGAGATGTTTGATGAGGAGATGCGAGACCGCCTGCAGCAGATGCAGATGGAGGGCGAACTCGAAGAGTTGATTGAGAAGCTGATCGACCGCATGCAGCAGGAAGATTACATTTCCATCGATCGGCCTCACGAACCGTCTAAGCAGTCGAGCGTAGGCGGACAAGTCGGCGAAGCCCAGCAGCAGGCGAAGTTTGAGATTACCGACAAGAGCCTCGACTTCCTGGGATTTAAGGCACTGCGCGATCTACTCGGCTCGCTCGGCAAGTCAAGTTTTGGACGTCATGACACGCGCGACATGGCAACCGGTATTGAATCGAGCGGAGCCTCGAAGCCATACGAGTTTGGCGACACGTTGAATCTCGATATCACGGCAACACTTTCAAGCGCGATTCAGCGCGAAGGCCTCGGGCTTCCACTCAACCTTGAGTACCGCGACTTGCAGGTGCATCAGTGCGAGTACCAGTCATCCTGCGCAACGGTGGTAATGCTCGACTGCTCGCACTCGATGATTCTCTATGGCGAAGACCGCTTCACTCCTGCCAAAAAAGTAGCGATGGCGCTTTCGCAGCTGATTCGCTCGCAATATCCGGGAGACTCGCTGTCGCTGGTGCTGTTTCACGATTCCGCCGAAGAGGTTCCGCTCTCGCAGTTGGCCAGGGTGAAGGTTGGTCCGTACTACACGAACACGCGCGAAGGCTTGCGCATGGCGCAACGCATCCTGCAGCGCCAGCGCAAGGACATGAAGCAGATCGTCATGATTACCGACGGCAAACCCAGCGCGCTCACGCTCGAAGACGGCCGCATTTACAAGAACGCTTTTGGCCTCGATCCGCTGGTAGTCAGCCAGACGCTCGAAGAGGTTTCCAAGTGCAAACGCGCCGGTGTGCTGATCAATACCTTCATGCTGGCATCGGATTATGGTCTGGTGCAGTTCGTCCAAAAAGTGACGCAGATGTGCCGCGGCAAAGCCTATTTCACAACGCCGTATACCCTCGGCCAGTATCTGCTGATGGATTACATGTCGCGGAAGACGAAGACCATCCACTAGGCCAAGCCATTAGGGGCAAGAAGAAACCGGGTGCCGGGTGCCCCACTCATCGCGCTTTTGCGATGAGTGGGAGCTTCTATCACTACGTGCCAGAAGTTGTATTACAGAAGTAACGCGACGAGTGTCCCCTTGGGTGCCGCTCAGGGTAAGATATTTTCAAGATCGTCCGTTTGGAGACATTATGAAACGAATCGCTGCTTTCCTTCTTCTGCTCGTCTTGAGCCTTGCGGCCTCGATGCCAGCTCAGGCGCAACGCATGACTCCCGAGCAGAACGCTCGCCAATCTCGAAAGGCAATCAAGAGGCAGGCGAAGATGTTGAAGAAGGCAAACAAGAAAGCCGCGAAAGCGCAACGGAAGGCAAACAAGCGGGCGAACCGTCGTCGGAACTAGCCTTCCGCGTTGATTGCTGGCCTCGGATTTCGAAGGCTAAGACGATTCACTCGCGATCCCCCACTTCTCGAAAAGCGCACCAGTTGCGGTCCAAGCGACGTCATCGGTTCGCCAAGACTGGTACCTGCCTGGCCTTGAGCAAGGTCTCATCCGCTGTGACCAAGGTCAGGGCGAACACGCGCGCCGTGGCCACCAGAAAACGATCCGCGGGATCGCGATGGGGTAGTTGCACGCGCCCGGTTTCTTGCGCGACCTGGTAGGTGATTTGCGCCTCCCGCATCGGAGTCGTGTCCAGCGTATCTGCGATCCAGGCTTGGGGATTTGGATCCAGAATCAGCCTCTGTTTCTGGCAAAGCGTCAGAACCTCCCACAACGAGATCGGAGAAAGCCACAACTCGTGGCTGGGATTCTCGAGTGCGGCGCGCACACGGCGGGAAAGCCGGGCGGGATCGAGCGCGCTCCACAACCAGATATGAGTATCGAGCAGGAGTTTCATTCGCGCAGCGCGTCCCAATCGTCTTCTGCGCTGGCAGGAGAAACGATGTCGCCGACGATTTGGCCGGTTCCCGTCCGGGAACCCAACCAGCGCTTCGTCGGCTTACGAGGTGGGACAACCTCGGCGACCGGCTCTCCGAACCGAGTCACTAGAACGGTCTTTCCAGTTTTGCGGACCGTCTCCAGTACCGATAAGCACGTGGCTTTGAATTTAGAAATGGCGATCTCTTCCATAACCGTTCTCTTTTTCGATGATACTATAGTCAATGACCATGGTCAATCCGCAAATTCCCCCCTCCCCGCAAACTCCGCGCCGATTCATCACAAATCCACAGTGACCGCGCGCACATCCGCGTCATCCACAACGCGCTAATCTGATTCCATTCTCAGGACCTCTCCCGGTCCGTTCCCTCCAGAAAGAGACTCGCTATGCGTGTGTCGAGACGAGTGTTGGCCGTTGCCGCCGGTTGTCTATTGAACCTCTGCCTGTGGAACCTAACCCTGTCGCGCTCGGCAGCCGCGCAGCAATCCGATCAGGTCGTCGCGGAACGCATTCTAGGAACGCACTGGAAGCAGCTCTCGCGCCGAGCCGGCATGATTTTCGCTGGAACCGTGCTCTCCACCACGCCCCAAGCTGTGAACACGCAACCTCGGGCGATCGGCCGGCCTGCAGGTGCCACTCCGGCAATCGAGTTGCGCTTCCGCATAGATGAAGCGATCGCCGGCGTCGACCCTGGACAGGTTCTCACCATTCACGAGTGGACCGGCGCATGGTCGATGCATCGCCCGATGAGCAAGGGCCAGCACATTCTTATCTTCTTATATCCACCCAGCCGTTTGAGCCTTACCAGCCCCGTAGGTGGCCCGCTGGGGCAGATCGCTCTCGACTCAACTGGGAAGAATGTATTGAAAGATGTGCGGAAGCCGGACGCACAAAACCCTCCCGCCGCCATCCACCTACGCAAATCATCATCCGCGCCGCCTCCTGCGCCCGGCGATGACGCAGGCGTCAGCGTTCTTCAACTGGAGCGTGCCATCCGCGGCGCCAGGAGTGAAGAGGAGTGACCATGCCCCGGCGAATCTTGCAGGTTGCCGCGTTTCTGATTTGCACTGCCGTTGCCAGTCGCGCCGGAGGCCCGGCTTTTGTTGCCGGCTCCGGCTACAACCAAGGAGTCGAAGGCCAGCCGCTGATTTGGGCGAACGGCTCCGTCGAGTACTTCACCAACCCGGGGCCACTCAGTCCGATCTTGACGGAAGCGCAGGCCGACGCTCTTGTTGCCTCCGCTTTCAGCACTTGGACGAGTATTTCCGGAGTTGCCCTCACCGCAACGCAGGGAGGCCATCTTGCCGAGTACGTGGACGGCGACAATATCGAAACCAACGGCGAGGGAGTTGTTACCGCCCCGGCGGACATTACGCCTTCCGCCACAGGTACGCCGGTTGGAATCGTTTACGACTACGACGGCACGGTCACCGACGCAATCCTGGGCGAAGGGGCTGGAGGCTTGGCCGATTGTTTCACCAACGCCGTGTATGGCGGACCTGACAACTTTTCCACGGCCGGCGACATTGTGCACTCGCTGGTGGTGATCAACGGAGTCTGCGCTGCCACCAGCGCGCAACTGCCCGACGTTCAATACCGTTTGATCCGCGTACTGGCGCGCACGGTTGGCTTAGGGTGGTCGCAGGCCAATTTGAATGTGATAACGGGCGACCCGCCTCCCAATCAGGCCGACTTTGCCGGCTTTCCGGTCATGCACTATGAAGATCCGATCACCTGCGTGCCCATCACCGTCTGTTATCCCAACCCGGACGTCCCGGCGATGGATGACATCGACTCTCTAACGCGTCTTTATCCTGGCAGCGGGGGCGCGCAACCGTCGGGCAGAATTTACGGCAGCGTGTATTTCACCGATGCATCCGGAAACGCGGCGCAGCCGATGCAGGGCGTCAACGTGGTGGCGCGGATGATCGTTGCCGGTCAGCCCTCGGGGCAGTACGTGGCGACATCCGTTTCGGGATTCCTGTTTTGTGGCAACGCGGGCAACATTATCGATGGATACTTGGACGCAAATGGCCTTCGCTATGACCGATGGGGTTCCGATAATCAAGCGTTCGAAGGCTTTTTCGATCTCGGTCAATTGATGATTCCGACTGGGCAAACCACTGCCCAGTACCAGCTAAGCGTGGAAGCGTTGGACCCGAGCTGGTCGAGGGGCGTCGAGTCGTACGCTCCCAATCAGGTGACGCCCTCGGGTTCGTTCGCGCCGACCGTCGTCACCGTGTCGAATGGATCAAACGCGGAGCAAGACGTTCTGATGTTGCAGTCTGAAATCGCACAGACCCATCCCGGCAGCGGATCGACTTACGCGAATCCGGCAGCGCTTCCGCAGGGAGGCGCCTGGGGTTCGTGGATCTCCGGTTACGGCAGCACAGATTTTTTCGAGTTCACGGCGCAGGCGAACCGTACCGCCTCGGTCGCGGTAACCGCCCTCGACGAAGCCGGCCAGCCCACCGAAACCAAGCTGTTGCCCGTAATTGGGATTTGGGAACTGAGCGACCAGAGCGGCGACCCCGCCCCGGCCGCAACCCCCTCGGCATTCAATTCGACCACCTTTGCAATGACCCGGCTCGACGTGCAATTCGGCGTATCGGAGGCGTTTCGTCTCGGCGTGGCCGACTTCCGCGGCGACGGCCGTCCCGACTACTTTTATCAAGCCAACCTCCTTTATTCGGATTCGCTCACTCCTGCCCGCTTGAGCCTTGCCGGCGGCGTGACCACGCTCAACGGCATCGGGTTCAGTTCGGGCCTGCAGGTGAACGTTGGCAGCAACAACGGCAGCGTGCTGTCCGCATCGGCAAGCCAGATTCAGGTGTCATTGCCTGCTGGGCCACAGGATGGGACTGCAACCATCCAGGTCACGAATCCCGTCACCGGCGCTTTTTCGCAGATGATTGGCGCGCTAACCTATGGCGCGTCCGCCACGGATCTCTTGCTTCTGTTGCAAGGTTCGGAGCCCGCAACCCCAGTTGGATCGCAAGCCGCCAACCCGCTCAGAGTGCGCGCGGTCGCCGCCGATGGAGTCACGCCCGTGAGCGGGGCAACCATTGCCTGGAGCACGACTAACGGCGTGCAATTCTCTGCGTGCAACGGAGCTTCCTCCTGCTCGGTGCTGAGCGATGAGGCGGGAGAATCTTCTAGCCTGGTGACTCCCACCGCGACAGGACAGAGCACAATCACGATTGCTCTCGCGCCAGCATCCTACTCGCCGCCGCAGCAGCAACAGGCAACGCTGGTGGGGACATCGACCACGCTCGACGTGGCTGCAGTGACGCCGACGCGCTGGATTGGGCAGGGCGCGACGCTAGCCGTCCCTCTAACTGTCGAAGCTCTGGACCTCGGCGTCCCGCTGCCCAATGTAACCATCAATTTTGTTGTCACCCAAGGCACAGCCTCGCTTTCTGCCGCCAGCGCAACCACCAACGGCACGGGGTTCGCCTCCATCACCGCAAATCTCACGAATCTAAGCACCAACGTCCAAATAAGTGCCTGTGTCGCTCCCGGCAATTCGCCGTGCACTCAGCCCTTCGTCTTATACGCCACGCCCGCTTCATTCTGGACGCTGCAAACGATAAGCGGATCGCCGCAGGTCATTCTTTCGGGGCAGGCATTTCAACCTCTGGTGATGCGAGTGACCGACGGCTCGAGCGCCGCAAATCCAGTGATGGGAGTGAGCGTTACCTTCGCCACCACGCTAGCGCGGGTCACCGGAGACGGCCCGCCCGTCCTTCTCGGATCTTCGCAATCGCAGATGGTGAGCGCTCAGGACGGCACCGCCTCCATCGTTCCCTCGGCCGGAAACGTGGGCCCGTGCGCTGTGTTCATTACGGTGAGTGCGGGCCAGTCGACCGCGCAGTTGCAGATGGAGAGCCTGGCAGCCATCGTTCCCGTGCAGCCGGACATCCCTGCGAAAGTGGTGCCGGTCGAGAGCGAACCTCACTTCGACTCCGGCGAGCGCTCCCCAACGCCCCAAGCGTTGCCGATCATGTTGTTCGCTGTGCCGCAGGGCGCACCAAGCAGCGATCCTGCGGCCGACTCGCACCCAAGCACATGCGCAGAATCATCCGCAGACGACGCGTCTGGCTTGGCAACATCGAGTCCGGCAGCAAGCGAGAATTCAGCATCGCCGCCCTGTGAAAAGCCAAAGCCAATCGAAGTCGAAGTCAAAGCTCAGGAGAGATCTGTGCCAGCTGACAAAGATGTTGTCCCCACTGCACCCGCGGATATTCCCGTTCCCGTGGAGATCCAACCGGGCACGGCGTCAAGCATCTGGCTTCCCGAGGACAAACGAAGTTGCCGAGTCCTGGCAGGGGATGGCCTCATTTTGTGATTTCCCAGTCAAGTCACGACCGGAGCCGAGGGCCCAGGGTGCCCCACTCATCGCGTTTTTTTGCGATGAGTGGGACCTCCCTGAGGCATGTGGGATCTCCGGATAAAGAGCCAATCCGCTGAGCGACCCGCGAATCCCTACTTCTTAATCGCAGTCCATTGATCGACCCAGTCGGTAACCGTCTTCCACCAAAGCTGAGAATTCTGCGGCTTCAGCACCCAGTGGCCTTCGTCGGGAAAGTAAAGCATCTTGGAAGGCACGCCCAGCACCTGCAGCGTGGTAAAAAGCTGGAGGCCTTCGCTCACATCGAGCCGGTAGTCGAGCTGTCCGTGGACAACCAACGTCGGCGTCTTGAAATTTTTCGCTGCGTTCATCGGATTCCACTTCTCGTACATCTCACGGTTGGTGTAGGGCGTGCCCTTGAACTCCCAGTTATTGAACCAGAGTTCTTCGGTCGTGCCCCAATCCGACAAGGTGTTGAACGTGCCGTCATGCGAGACGATGCACTTGAAGCGGTCGGTGTGGCCGAGCACCCAGTTCGCCATGTATCCGCCGAAGCTGGCGCCCAGCGCGCATTCGCGGTCTTTGTCAATGAACGGATAAGTCTTCTCCGCGTAGTCGAGCCCCTTCATCAGGTCATCAAATGGAGCGCCGCCCCAGTCGCCATTGATGGCGTCAATGAACTTCTGCCCGTATCCAGTCGAGCCGTGGAAGTTGATCATGACGACCACATATCCGTTGGCGGCAAAGAGTTCGGGATTCCAGCGATAAGACCAGTCGTCTCCCCAGGCGCCCTGCGGGCCGCCGTGGATTAGGAACTTCACGGGATATTTCTTGCTGGGATCGAAATTCGGCGGCTTGACGAGGAAGCCCTCGACTTTGTCGCCGTGAGCTCCTTCGAACCAGAAAGGTTCTAGCGGCGACATGGCGATTTGCGAAAGGACGGCGTCGTTGAGGTGAATGAGGCGATCAGGAGGGTGAGCAAGTTGCTCGGCCACGGTTCTTTCGGAACCGGCTTTGTAGATCTCCGTTGGAAACGAGATCGACATCCGCGTAAAAACAAGGGTTTTTCCATCTGGCGTCAACGCTAGATCGTCGTTGTATCCGTCGCGCACGACCACGGCAAAGTTTGTGCGGTCAGTTTCCTTGCGATCACCATCCACGGTGATGATTGGATCATAAGGACGATCGATGGAAAACGATTCCACCGGTGCTTCGCCCTGCGACTCGTGCACGAAGTAGATGCGTTTGGAATCTGGTGACCATGTGAAGGTCCCCACCCACGCATCGAGCGTTTGTGTCATGGGCGTAGACTTCCCCGTCCTGCGGTCGTACAGCATCAGCCGAAAGCGGTCGCTCTCGTATCCCGGACGCTGCTGGGCGCGGTAGGCGATGTACTTGCCATCGGGAGAGTAGAGCGGAGTCGAGTCGCTGGCGGGATTGTCGGCGGTGATGTTCTTTGCTTGGACAGATCCGGCCGCTCCTCCATTCACCGGGACGATCCAGAGATCGTTGTTGGTGGAGGTGGCTTCGACCTTGTCGTGATTCGAGGTGTAGCAAATCTCCTGCCCGTCGGGCGAGAAGGCGTAGTCATCCTGCCCGCCCAGCGAGAACGGAGGCGCATCGTAGTCGCCGGGCGTGAGATCGCGCAGAAACGGAACAACTCCAATATTTCCCACTACGGCTATAGTGTCTGCTCCAACCACAATTGCGGGAGGACGGTCGTCAATCGGCCCGATCAAGAAGAGATGCGTACGAAGCCCGCGCTTGTAGGCGTTCCAATGCCGGTACAGGAGACGGTCAAAGATGATCGCCTTGACTTTCGAGTCTTCGGCCTCTTTCGCCTTCTTAGCGTTGCACGCCACCTCGGCCTCGGGCGCACCGTCGCACTCGGGATAAACATCCGACGTGAACAGAATGTTCTTCCCATCCGGTGACCAGAGTTCACCGCTGGCCTCAGTCGCGATAGAAGTCAGCTTGCGTACCCCAGTCACCGCGCCCGCCGTTCCGTCGAATTCCGCAATCCAAATCTGCGACCCACCTTCCTTATTCGAGAGAAACGCAAACCGCTTCCCATCCGGAGCCCAGCGCGGACGGTCGCCATCCTGATCGGCGATCAGCACGCGCTCCGGTCCTCCGGCCAGCGGCACAATCCAGATGTGCGAAGTCTTCTTATTCGCGGCCAGGTCCACATCGACGGCGGCGAACAGCACCCACTTGCCGTCGGGAGAAGGCACCGGCTCGCCGACGCGCTTTAGCTTCATCATGTCTTCGAAAGTGAAGGGATGCTTGGCTTGAGAGAATGCGGGAAGAGCAAAGAGAACGACGAAAAGAAAAGCAAGACGGCGCATGGCGAGCCTCCGCGGAACAAAAGAGTGTAGCAGGAAGTCAGAAGTTAGAAGTCAAATTGCAGAAGTAAACGGTTGACCTCGAAGCTGCCGACTTTACTTCTTCAATTTGACTTCTGACTTTTGACTTGCCTCACCCTAGTTCTTCCAGCATGGCCGTCATCTCCGACTGTGCGTGCGCGTTGCCGGTGCGGCGCGCGCTCGACACGCCGTCCACTAGCATGCGCTTGGCTTCATCGACGCGGCTGGCGTTGGCGAGGGTTTGCGCGGCCATGAAGTATGCCGGCGTGTAATCCGGATTTTTCTCGATCAGCGTCTTGAATTCCTTGACCGCCTGGTCGATCTTTCCGGCTTTGGAGTACTCCATAGCCAGTCCATAGCGGGCAAACGAATCCCCAGGATTTGCGGTAAGAATTTCGCTCAACATGGCAATGCGATCCATAGGTCAGGTCTCAGGTGCTAGGTGTCAGGTCTCAGGAAAGCCTCAACAGCTAAAAGCTAAGAGCCAAAAGCTGATCCCATTCATATCACGCCAAGCGTTACAATAGCTGTTCTCCCGAGGAGCCGATTTGGCGTGCCCCTTTTTTGTGCCGCTGGAGATTCTAAACGACGGCTCCTGGCCGCATCCTTCGCGCCTGCCACTCGGCGCGGGATGGACCGGAAACTGCGGCGCTTCAGGGCAGGAACTGCCGGCCTCCGACAACCATGTCCGGGAATTCTGCAATCTCGGTTACGCAACCGCGTGTCCGCATCTACCGCGGAACCGCGACTGGGATGCGGTGCGTTTTTCGGTGGCCCGTGTGAGCCGCGAGCAGGTCACGATTTCTTTTGTGTGCGAAGCCGCGCATGCTCCCATCGAACATGGGAAACTGACCTTCGACACGGCCAGTGAGGCTTGGCTCAACGCGCACACGGACCCGCGAATAGTCCGACTAGCGGCCAGTTACCTTCAAACCTATCGCGCCCGGCAGGGTGCGGCGCTCATCTAACGATTGGCGATTAACGATTGATGCGCTGCAGGCCGAGCCGGCAATTGTGCACTGACACTCTAGGATCGACACTCTAGGATCGACACTCTTATGATCGACACTCTATGAAAGACAACGACAAGGCGAAGTTGATGCGTCCCCGTCCGGTACACGAATCTATCTCGGAAATGACCGAAATCGTTCTGCCCAACGATGCCAATCCGCTGAACGCTTTGCTCGGCGGACGCCTCATGCACTGGATCGATCTGGCTGGCGCCATGGCCGCCCATCGCCACTCGCGCGCCTACGTGGTTACCGCTTCCATCGATCATCTGGATTTTCTCGTGCCCGTTCGCGTCGGAGATTTCGTAGTCCTGCGCTCGTCCGTCAATCGCGTCTTCCGCACGTCGATGGAGGTGGGCGTGAAGGTCTGGGTGGAATATTATCGCTCCGAGGAGAGTCGGCACGTCAGCTCCGCCTATCTCACTTTTGTCGCTATCGATGCTGCGGGAAACAAGATCGTGGTGCCGCCGGTCGTCCCTGAAACGGAAGATGAAAAACGTCGCTATGATGGCGCCGCCCGCCGCCGCGATGCACGCCGCGCGGAATCGGCACGCAAGAAAAAAGCTGAGAGTTAGGTTAGAAGTTACGGATATTTTCTAGTTACTAACCGCAGGCCGCACCCTGTTAAGCTAAACGGTTCAAAGCGACCTGGCAACCGGGACGGGAGAACTCACCTATGGAAAGCGCTCTCTTAATTCACCGTCTGCACTTCGCCTTCACTGCCACCTTTCACTATCTATTCCCACAGCTCACCATGGGGCTGGCGCTACTAATCGTAGTGCTGAAAACGATTGCTTTGCGGCGCAACGATCCCGTTTACCACCAGGCGGCGCGCTTCTGGGGAAAGATTTTTGGCATCAACTTCGTGTTGGGTGTTGTAACCGGGATTCCGATGGAATTCCAGTTCGGCACTAACTGGTCGCACTTTTCGAAATTCGCGGGCGGCGTGATCGGGCAGACTTTGGCCATGGAAGGCATGTTTGCCTTCTTTCTCGAATCGGCGTTCCTCGGACTGTTTCTCTACGGAGAGAAACGCCTGAGTCCAAAAGCGCACTGGCTGTCGGCGGTCGCGGTCTTTGTGGGCTCGTGGCTGTCGGGTTACTTCATTATCGCCACCGACGCGTTCATGCAGCATCCCGTCGGCTATTTCACGGCAGCAGACGGCAGCCTGCAGCTCGCGAGTTTCTGGGATTTCGTGCTCAATCCCTGGGCCGGATGGCAATACGCGCACAACATGAGCGGAGCGGCCATCACGGGCGCGTTCATCATGACGTCGGTGGGTGCATTCTATCTCCTCGCGGGTAAGTGGACGGCGCACGCCCGCATCTTCGTCAAGGCCGGCGTGATTGTGGGTTGCGTGTTCAGCATTCTGCAGATTTTTCCCACCGGCGACCGCCAGGGCAAAATGGTCACCGACCTTCAGCCTGTGACTCTGGCCGCCATGGAGGGATTGTTTCAGGGCCAGGCCGGCGCGCCATTAGTCATCTTAGGTCAGCCGAACGATCAGCAGGGCAAGATCGATAACCCGCTCGAAGTTCCGAAAATGTTGAGCATTCTGAGTTACAAGCGCTGGAATGCCCACGTCCGCGGACTCGATGCCTTCCCCAAACAAGACTGGCCGAGCAACATTCCATTGCTGTATTACAGCTACCACATCATGGTGGGGCTGGGGACGTTCTTCATTGCGGTCATGGTGGTTGCTCTGTTTCTGCTGTGGCGCGGCGGGCTCTTTCACGCCCGCTGGATGCTGTGGATACTCATGCTCTCAGCACCTTTCCCGTATATCGCCAATACCGCCGGCTGGATGACGGCCGAACTTGGGCGCCAGCCCTGGTTGGTGTATGGGCTGATGCGCACAGAAAATGGCTTCTCCACCGTGGTTTCAGCCGGTAACAGCATGTTCACTCTCTTGGGATTCATGGGTATGTACATGGTGCTCGGTATCCTGGGGCTATTCCTGCTTAGGCGCGAAATTGAGCGCGGCCCGGTAGACGAGCACGAATCGGTGTCCACTCTCCATCGGGCGACGGAGGCGCGATAAACATGACGAGTCTTTGGTTTTGGATTGTCGCAGTGATGGTCACAGCTTATGTCGTGCTCGATGGATTCGATCTCGGCGCAGGCGCCATTTATCTGATGGCGGCGAAGACTGACGAGGAGCGGCGTCGCGTGCTGCGGGCCATTGGCCCCGTCTGGGATGGCAACGAAGTCTGGCTGCTGGCGGCCGGCGGCACGCTCTACTTCGCATTCCCTCAACTCTACGCATCGAGCTTCAGCGGGTTCTACCTTCCGCTGATGATGGTGTTGTGGCTGCTCATGCTGCGCGCCGTCGGCATTGAGTTCCGGGCTCACCTCGAAAACCCGGTCTGGCAAAGCTTCTTCGACGTGGTCTTCAGCGTCTCCAGCATTCTGCTGGCCGTGTTTTTTGGAGCAGCGATCGGCAACGTGGTGCGTGGAGTTCCGCTGGACGCCACCGGTTATTTCTTCGAGCCGCTCTGGACCGACTTCAAACTTGGCTCGCAGGTCGGCATCCTTGATTGGTACACCGTGCTCATCGGAGTGATGGCGCTGGTGACCCTGACCGCGCACGGTTCTTACTACGTCGCCCTCAAAACCGATGCCGATCTCGGACGCCGCGCCCGCGGTTTCGCCTTGCTCTGCTGGCCCCTGCAGTTTTTTCTGACCGTCAGTTCGCTGGTTGCGACTTACTTTATCCGTCCGGATGTCATGGCCAACTACGGAAAGCACCGGATAGGCCTACTGGTGCCGATCGTCGTTTTTTCGAGCTTGGCGGTAATGCTCTGGGCGAATCCCAAGGGCAAAGAGAAATTGGCGTTCATCGCCTCCAGCCTGTATATCGCCTTCATGTTGGTGGGAGCAGCGTTCGCGCTCTATCCAGTGGTACTGCCCGCCCGAGACCACCAGTACGACCTGACCATCTACAACACCGCTGCCGGCAGCCACGGACTAAGCGTAGGTTTGGTTTGGTGGACGTTCGCCGCCGTGCTGGCGCTAGCCTATTTTGCCTTCCTCTACCGCATGTTTCGCGGCAAGGTGCAGCTGGGAGAAGGGCACTACTAGCCATTGCAGAGGTCAGATTGAAGAGGTTAAGTGCTCAAGGTTGTTTACCTCTGCAATCTGACCTCTAACCTTTCTCCCTCCCGTATAATCAAGTGATGAGCGCTCATTCCCATCATCCTGGCCAGCAGCAGCCCACCGCGCAACCTTTGCCTGGCGTTAATGCCATCATCGCCGTCGGTTCCGGAAAGGGCGGAGTTGGCAAGACCACACTCGCGGTCAATCTGGCACTCGCCCTCTCTAAGATGGGCAATAAAGTCGGCTTGCTCGACGGCGACGTCTATGGTCCCAACGTCCCGCTCATGCTCGGTACCAATGAGCAACCCAAAGTGCAGGGCGAAGGCCAGATTGCGCCCATCAATACGCACGGGCTCAAGGTAATCTCGGTCGGCTTCCTCAACCCTGGAGACAAGCCGCTGATCTGGCGTGGTCCCATGCTGCATTCGATCATCAAGCAGTTTCTGGGATCGGTGCAGTGGGGACTGCTTGATTATCTCGTGATCGACCTTCCTCCGGGAACGGGCGACGTTGCACTCTCGCTGATTCAGACTGTCCCGCTGACCGGGGCCATCGTGGTCTCTACACCCTCCGACGTCGCGCTGCAGGATGCGCGCAAGGCCATAGAGATGTTTCGGCAGATGAAGGTAGACATCGTCGGCATGGTCGAAAATATGAGCTACTTTGTTTGTCCGCACTGTAAGCATGAAGTCGATATCTTCTCGCGCGGCGGAGCGGAAAAGACGGCAAGACAGTTCGGCATCGCGTTCCTCGGCAACGTCGAGCTCGATCCGGAAATTCGCAAATCGGGTGACGGGGGCGTACCAGCCGTGCTCCAGGGAGAAAATTCGTCCCATGCGAAGTCGTTGTTCGCATTTGCTCGCAATGTGGAGGCGCGGGTGAAGGAGATCAGAGCCGGCAGTTCCGAAAGCGTGATTCAGATTCAGTAGGGGAGTCTAGCGTTCAGTCCCGCTGACGAGGGCAACGTTTTTGTTTTCTCGTGCCGGGGAGATGTGCTACAACACCGGACATGAGTTCAACATCAATGCGAAATTCGAGCGGAGATTCGTCCGGCGCGCCTGCGCCGGCGACTCCGAAGAAGGATGCATCTTCGGTTTGTCCCAATTGCTCGACCGAGTTGAGCGGACACCGCTGCAAGGTAGTTTGCAAGAAATGCGGCTTCTATTTGAGTTGTTCTGACTTTTACTAGAGGCATCAGATTTCCCGTAGAGACGCGGCTTGCCGCGTCTCCCGCAGCGGACCAGACGATGCCATCGGAGACGGGGCCAGCCCCGTCTCTACAGACGGAACTACAATGGAGTCGGACTTCGTTTTAATCCTCACCTCAGGAGATTGGAATGCAACGCAAAGCGAGTGCAGTTTGGAAGGGCGGTCTTAAGGACGGAAAAGGAACGGTTTCGTCCACCAGCGGTGTTCTGTCGAACACTCCATATTCTTTCACCACACGGTTCGAAAACACTCCGGGCACAAATCCGGAAGAACTGATTGCGGCGGCGCACGCAGCGTGCTTTTCGATGGCGTTGTCGGCACAACTGGGAGGCGCGAACCTGACGCCGGAGAGCATCAGCACGTCAGCGACCCTCACCATGGACAAACTCGACGCGGGCTGGACCATCACGGCCGTGCATCTGGATGTGGTTGCGAAAGTGCCGGGGGCGAGCGCGGAAGCCTTCAGCACAGCCGCGCAGAATGCCAAGGCGGGCTGCCCGGTATCGAAGGTGCTGAACGCTAAGATTACGATGGATGCGAAGCTGGGGTAGCGAACGAATGTAGCGCCGCCGTCCCGGCGGCTGTCCGGCGAGCGTCACGCTCGCCGAGCCGAGGGCGAGGACGCCCTCGGACAGCCGGCAAGGATGCCGGCGCTACTCGCGGCGAACTGCGGATCTCTCACTTCGTTCGGGATGACAATGGGCGTAAGTCGTGAGGGATGACAATAGGCGTAAAGGGATTTGCTAGCTTTTCGAGCGCAAGAGTTGACGCAGTTCCTGGTTGATTTTTACCGCTTCCTGCGAGGCCTGGTCGATCAGTTCGAGCCAGCGGCGTGTACTTTCGGGCGGCCCGGCCTGCGAGATCAGGTAGGTGGCTTGCACGATCGTTTCGAGCGAATTGCTGAGATCGTGCGCGAGTGCGCGGAGTTCCTTCGCCAGAGCGGCAGGGATTTTTTCGGAGGGACTATCCATCGTCTTCGACGATCTGAGGGCTGGGCTTTGGTTTGACAGCGGGCGTCAGCCAAGTAGATATTAGTGTAGTCCCCCTAATCAAGGGCCTGCCGATTTTTCTTCGTGTATGCGGATATGGCGGAACTGGCAGACGCGCTAGGTTCAGGTCCTAGTGATCGCAAGGTCGTGGAGGTTCGAGTCCTCTTATCCGCACCAAAACCCAGCTCTCAGCTCTCAGTTAAAATCACGCTCCGGCGGACAAGCGGTGCGTGCTGCGGCTTTGCGCTATTCCGTACTGGCGGATTTTATAGAGCAAGGCTTTGTAGCTGATCTTCAGCAAGGCTGCGGCTTGCTTGCGATTCCAGTTTGTTTCTTCCAAAGCGCGGGCTATGGCTTCGGCTTCCGCTTCATCCTTGGCGTTGCGCGACAACGATTTCAGGCCGCCGCTGCCGGACTCGGCGTTGGCCACTGCGGTTCTGCCAGGAAGTTCGGTGTGCATTCCGGCACCGCCATCGGGCTTGGGCTGCAATTCGGATGCAGCTAATGTCTCGTCTCCCAGAACCAAGTAGCGCTTGATGAAGTTGTTCAATTCGCGCAGGTTGCCGGGCCAGGAATGCTTCAGGCAAGCCTCCATCAGGGGCTGCGAAAGCGGCAGCGGGGAACGCGCATAGGACTCTGACATGCGCGACATGAAATGCTTCAACAGGATTGGAATTTCTTCCTTGCGCTCGCGCAGCGGAGGCAGCGTCATCGTGAAAGCGTTCAGCCGGTAATAGAGATCTTCGCGCAGCCGCTTGTTGGCGAGGGCTTCGGGAATGTTGATGTTGGTGGCAGCCAGGATGCGGACGTCGACTTTGATCACATTGCGGCTGCCCAGGCGGGAAAAAGTCTGGTCCTGCAAGACGTGCAAGAGCTTAGCTTGCAGCAATGCCGGCATTTCACCGATTTCGTCGAGCAGGATAGTGCCTTTGTTGCACAGTTCGAACTTGCCGGGTTTCGGGTGGTTGGCGCCGGTGAACGCTCCCGCTTCGTAGCCGAACAGTTCGCTTTCAAGCAGGTCCGCGGGCACCGCCGCGCAGTTGACCTTGAGAAAGGTGCGATGCGCACGCGGAGAAAGTTTGTGGATTAGACGGGCAAGCACTTCTTTACCGGTGCCGCTTTCGCCGAGCAGGAGAACGGGAATGTCGACGTTGGCGACGAGGGCGGCCTGCGACCGGATTTTCTTCATCGCCGGGCTGGCGGCTACGAAGAACACATCGTCGCATAGTTCTTCGATTTCGCCAGAATAGCTCTCGGCTTTGGCGGTGCCCACGCACTGTCCGATGACGGCGTCGAGTTCAGCTTTCTGGAATGGCTTGGTCAAATAATCGATGGCACCGAGACGCATGGCCTGCACGACTTTGCGTGTGTCGTTCACGCAAGAGAGCATGACGACCTTCAATCCGGGCTTGAGATGGCGGAGTTGTTCAAGAGTCTGTAATCCGTCGATGCCGGGCATGAGCAGGTCGAGCAACACGAGGTCAGGCTGCAAGCCTTTCTGAACGCGCTCGACTGCTTCTTCGCCGGTGCTGGCGGTTTGCACTTTGTGGTCGTCCACTTCCAGCAGCGTACGGATATAGCGCAGCATTCCCGGTTCGTCATCCACCAGCAAGATGTTGGCGGCTTCGCTCATTTGGTTCCTCGCGGCGAACTACTCAAAATTGGTTTCATGGGAATGAGGAGAGAAAACTTGCAACCGGCGCCGGGCTCGCTTTCCACCCAGATCTTGCCACCCATTCCCTGCAGAAGACGGCGCGCAATGGCGAGTCCAAGGCCCATGCCTTCGGCTGATTCGCTGCCCGGCAGGCGGAAGAAGTCGTCGAAAATTTCCAGGTGAAACTCCGGCCGGATTCCCGGGCCGGTATCGGCCACGCTGACTTTGACCGCGTTCGGCACGTTGCTCGATTGACGGCGGCGTTCTCCCGGAATGGCGGGTGCGCTGACACCGCGACGCTCCCACATATGAGGCTCGGCGTGCAGCCAGACGGTGCCGCCTTGCGGCGTGTACTTGGCGGCGTTTTCCAGAAGATTGGAAATCACGCGCTGGATCTTCGGCCCATCGAAGGCGAAAGGCGCCAGTTTGTCATTGGCCAGAAAATAGAGCGCAAGACCGCGCGCCTGAAAGCGTGCCGACCAGAGCCGGCAAACTTCCGAAAGGCAGGCATTCATGTCACCTTCGATGTACTGCATGCGCAGTTCGCCGGTTTCGAGCACGCTGAAGGTGAGGAAGTCGTGGATGAATTGCTGCAAGCGCTGTCCGCTGGAAAACATGTCGCCCATCACTTCTTTCTGGCGATCGTTGAGCGGTCCGAGTTTCTGACTCTGCAGCAATTCAATGTAGCCGTTAAGAATCGCGAGCGGCGTCTTAAGGTCGTGGGCGGCCGAGGCCAGCGCGTTTGTCGTCTTGCGGAAACGATCGCGCAATTGCTCGAGCTCGTAGGTTATACCGTCGCTAGAATTGGGCGCGCTGGCTGGAGCTGCGGCGGTTGCCGGCAAGCGATCTTTCGGACTTGTACCCGTGGGAGCAACGGCTGGGCTTTTTTCGGATATCGAAGACATGGAAATCCCAGTATCGAAACTAAGGGGAGAGAACCGCTTACTACCGTCCAGAACTGGGGGTTAAGGCCGATCATATGTCACCCACAACAGACTGTCAATTGCAAACCGCCCGTACCCCGATGCGAAAAACATTGCACTCTTAGAATGACCAAAAGTCATGGTTGGACAATGGACCGCGAGGCGACTTGCCTAATCTCCGTGTTGGAGGCTAGGTTTGGACGGTTCCAGGCAAGCCCGATTTCCTTCCGAGTTTGGCCCATGAGATGCGGTTCTTTGGGTGTCAACGCAGGTTTAAGGGTGAGTGTGATACGTGTCTCGCAGCATATCAAAGAAGGATCAACGCAGATCGACGCGGCTTCAACTCGCCATTCCTGTTTTCGTCCGTGCTCGCGACGGAGCCGGCAAGGATTCCCTGGAGTTTGCGACCGCGGTTAATATCTCCGCGGGGGGAGCTTTGGTTGTGGTTCGCCGGTCTTTGCCCAAATCGGCCGTGGTTTCACTGGAGATTCCGAGCGCTCCCCTCGGACCTATCCATGGCATAAAGACGACTTCGCGGATCATGCAGGCAAAGGCGGTCTGGGTCACCCACCTCGATGACCACCATCTCCTAGGCTTGAAGTTCGCCCGCCCGCTCGGCACCGATGCGGGGGCGGCTTCCCGCAGGCCTTTGAGGAAATCGGCGTCTGTAGTGTGAAAAGTTTTTCCCTCCCGATACCCGTCTCATAATGGCACTTTGGTGCCATGCCGAAGGTTCTTGCTTTGGGCATATCATCCCTCTAAGCCGTTAACAGCTGAGCGGTTTAACCGTAAACGTCTGGAACGTTCAGCATTCTTCCCCAGTTTGGTGCTTGAGATGCACTTTTAGTGCATGCGGATGAACACTCTCCGGAACGGGGCATTCACTCTTATGACCACTCTTTCGGTATCACCTCTGGCGCAGTCGCTCGGCGAGGTTCCCCCTGACAACATCATTTTTGGGCACTCTGAGGCAATGCAGTCGGTTCGTTCGCGGCTGGGCAAAGTCGCCGCAGCGAATGTTCCGGTGCTGATCACGGGTGAGAGCGGAACGGGAAAAGACATCATTGCCAGACTGATCCATGGCCTGTCGCCTTGGAGGGTGGGGCCGTACGTGAAGGTAAACTGCCCGGCGATTCCCGGGACCTTACTGGAAAGCGAATTGTTCGGCTACGAAAAAGGAGCGTTCACGGGCGCGGTTGGGTCGAAGCCAGGACGGGTTGAGATGGCGCACCGCGGCACCTTGTTTCTAGATGAAATTTCTGAACTCGACCCATCGCTGCAATCGAAGCTGTTGCAACTTTTGCAAGATGGACAGTTCTGCCGTATCGGCGCTCAGGAAGACAAAAAGGTCGAGGTGCGGGTGGTATGTGCCACCAATCGGCAACTGGAAACAGAGATCGAAGCGGGCACCTTCCGCCAGGACCTTTATTACCGCATCAATGTGGTGAACATACGCATGCCGGCGCTGCGCGAACGCCGTGGCGACATTGAAGATCTGTGCGGCTACTTCCTGGAGTATTACAACCGCAAGTTCAACTGCCGGGCGCGGCCTTTGTCGAACGAAGTGCTGGCGGTGCTGCAGAAATATCACTGGCCGGGAAATATTCGCGAACTGGAAAACCTGATCAAGCGCTACGTAATCCTGGGGCATGAAGAAGTTATCACCAACGATCTGGTGGCGCGCGAGCCGGACTTTTTCAATTCCGAGATCTCGCTGGATGGACCGATTTCTCTCAAGAAGCTGACGCGGCAGTGCGTGCGCGAACTGGAGCGCAAGGTCATCCTGAAGGTTCTGCAACAGCATCACTGGAACCGGAAACAAGCGGCCCGCACGCTGGGCATCAGCTATCGGGCGTTGCTTTACAAGATTCGCGATGCCGGATTGCCTTCGAACCGCGCTCTGCGGCTGCGGCAGGCGGAAAAAAACGCTTTAGCTGCCAGCACCCCTACCAATAGCGGGGCGGCGGCCGACTGAAAAAGATCGCGTAGGGACGGCCGTCCTCGGCCGTCCAATGCGAGCGCAGCTCGCTAATTTTCGGCCGTCTGAAATCTGAACCGAAACGAACTCACGAGCTGAGTCTTTCTTCCAGATCGCGAAGTACTGCGCTCCACTCGTTCAACCCCTCTGCCTCAAGCCATAGGTCTTTGAGTTCGGAGTTGGTGCGCACCTTATAAACTGCAAGCCGAGCCAATTCCGACATCTCGGGGCTCGGAGCGCCCTCGATTTTGCTGACCCATTCTGCAATCTGGATCGGCACCGCCTGCGGAGGGTTGCCCCTCGCCGTGGCAACAACCTCGGCAACCGCGATCACGACACTGCTTTCGGGCGCGTCCATATAGTCCCGATCGGCGGCCTCGGCCAGCATCTGTTTTAGATCGCCAACCTCCACGGAATTGAGCCGGCCCAGAAAATTCTGCGCCTCATCGTTCTCAAAGCTGCCCGTCCCCCATCCGCCCATGAAGCCTCCGAGCAGAATTATAGAATGCGCGCGGGAAACGATTTTCACTAAGCGCCGTCACGCCCAGTACGTGCGATCCAGCGTTCGGTACTGAATCGCCTCGGCGATGTGCTTGGGTTCGAGTTGCGGGATACCGTCCAAGTCGGCAATCGTGCGCGCGACTTTCAGAATGCGGTCGTGGGCGCGGGCACTGAGTCCTTGCTGCGCCATGGCGCGTTCCAGCAGACGCTCGCAATCGGCCGAGAGCTCGCAGAACTTGCGAATCAACTGCGTCGGCATTTGCGCGTTGCAGTAGACTTTTTCGCGCGCCGAGGAGAAGCGTTGCAACTGCACATCACGGGCGCGAACTACCCTTTCGAGAATGCTGGCTGAGGTTTCCGCCTCCTTCGTGCTGCGCAATTCTTTGTAGTTCACCGCTGGAACGTCGATGTGAATGTCGATGCGGTCGAGCAGCGGCCCCGAGATCTTGGAAATGTAGCGCTGGATCATGGGCGGCGTGCAGTGGCATT
This sequence comes from Terriglobales bacterium, assembly GCA_049592035.1. Lineage (GTDB taxonomy): Bacteria > Acidobacteriota > Terriglobia > Terriglobales > Acidobacteriaceae > Acidiflorens. The sequence goes on along the minus strand of JBAWFQ010000125.1, from coordinate 29,060 downwards.
CGCGGGTGCGGTCGTTGTGAAATCCGCAGGGACAGGGATTCATCGCAGCCGCCAGCATGAAGCGCGCCGGGAAGGTCAGCGACATGGCAGCGCGGGCGATGCATACGGTGCCGTCTTCGAGCGGTTGGCGCATGACATCGAGAACGTTGCGCGGGAATTCGGGGAATTCGTCGAGGAACAGCACGCCATTGTGAGCGAGAGAAACCTCGCCCGGCCGCGGGATTGCGCCGCCGCCGATAAGGCCAGCGTCGGAGATGGTGTGATGCGGCGCACGAAAAGGGCGCAGGCCAACGAGTCCGGCGTGCGCGTCGAGCACACCCGCCACACTGTGAATCTTGGTGGTTTCGAGCGCCTCTTCGAAAGTAAAGGGCGGCAAGATGGTCGGCATGCGTTTCGCGAGCATTGTTTTTCCCGATCCCGGAGGGCCGATCATCAGAATGTTGTGGCCGCCGGCGCAGGCGATTTCGAGGGCGCGCTTGGCGGTTTGCTGGCCGCGAACGTCTTTGAAATCCACATGGAATTGCTGCGCCTGGCTGAGCAGTTGCCCAGTATCGATTTGCAGGCGGGAAATGCCGTTGCCGGAATTGATGAAATGAATCACGTCGAGCAGCGATTTGACGGGGTAAACCTCAACGCCTTCGACCATGGCGGCTTCGCGAGCGTTGACTTCGGGCACAATCAAGCGTTTCACTTTGGTCCGACGAGCCTCGATCGCAATCGGCAAAGCGCCACGCACGCCGCGCACTCTTCCGTCGAGTGAAAGCTCGCCCACGAACAACGCGTCGGGGACCTCCTTTTTATTCAGACCGCCATAAGCGCCGAGGATGCCGAGCGCCATGGGCAGGTCGAAGCCGGAACCTTCTTTACGGATGTCGGCCGGCGCCAGATTAATGGTGATCTGGGTGGGTGGAATATCGTAGCCGCAATTTTTCAGCGCCGAGCGTACCCGGTCGCGGCTTTCGCGGACGGCCGCATCGGGCAGGCCCACCGTGTGAAAGTGATCTTCCGTCATTTTGACGCCGGAGACATCGACTTCCACTTCAATGATGTTGGCGTCAATGCCGTAGACAGCAGCACTCAGGGTTTTATAGAGCATAGGGATTCCAATGGGCACACGAAGAGGACAACGAGGACGGGAGATCCTTTACGACATCATACGCGCGGCAGAACCGGAACCGATGTGATGGGCATCACCCCTTTACCGTGATGGAACGTGATCGAACGTTCTGAGGTGAACCGCCGTTTTCAGTGCTACGCTAAGAGCAATCTGGTGAAAACGATAGACGCGTTGTTGAAGACGGTTTTTTGCGCCAGAGGAGTCCCCGATGCGCGACGATGATCCAGCTTCCCGCCGACCCGATCCGCCGCCCAGCCGGTTGGAACGCGAAGAGAGCCAGTTGTGGCGATGGTCGCTCTGGCTGCTCGTCCTGTTTGCGGCGGCAGTAGCTGCGTTGTCATGGCAGGAACTGAAAGACCTTCCCTACCGTTTGTGGGCGATTCCCGCCGGACTCTTCGTGCTTGCCGTCTTATTTGCCACTTATGCTTTTGGGCGTAAGCGCGAAGTTTCTGAACTCAAGCATATTCTGCAGGGCTTTCAGGACCGCGGAGGAGTTACACCTTCGGAAGAGCAACTGGATCAACTAGGCCAACTGATCATGCGTTCGCAGCGCAACTTCAAGGAACTGATCGATTCTTTGGATGATGTCGCGCTCGCCATCTCACTCGATGGAACGTTAAGAACCGTAAACCGCCGAACCACGGAAATTCTCGGCGCTCCTTATGCTCAAGTGGTCGGTCACAAGCTAGAAGAATTCCTGGGCGCGCCATTGCATGCGGAGGGATCCGCTAGCCTGTCCCGCTTCCTGGAAAAGCGAAGCTGGTCGGGCGTGGTGGAGATCCATCTCAAGAACGACTCGCGGCGGCATTACTACGACTGCGTGGTGAACGCCATCGTCAAGGGCGATGACGTAACCGGCGCCAGCGTGCTGGCCCGCGATATTACTGGTCATCGGGAGAAGGAACAGCGTTTCACGCAGTTGTTCGAATCTCTGCGGGAAGGCGTGTACATCAGCACTCCGGATGGCAAGCTGCTCGAGGTGAATCCCGCGCTGGTATCGATTTTGGGATACGCGAGTAAGGAAGATTTGCTGGCCCTGGCGCCGGAGCAGCTGGGCGTTGAAGCCGGCGGCGATCCGGTGCTGGGACGCGGCGGAAGCGAGAGCGGCCGTACGCGCACGCGCGAGGTTCGACTGCGAAGAAAAGATGGCGGAGTCGCCGTGTGCGTTGATACCTCAAGCGGCGTGATGGAAGAGGGACGAGTGGTGCGCTACCAGGGCACGCTAGTCGACGTCACCGAGAAGCGAGCCTTGGAGCATAAGTTGCGGCGGCAGGAAGAATTCCGGCGGCATCTGCTTGAAAGCTTTCCGGATCTGATTCTGGTGCTCGATCTGAAGGGACAGTACACCTTCGTGAGCGCGCGCATCGGCGAGCTGCTTGGGTACGGGCCGGAGCATCTCATGGGCAAGAGCATCGACGATACCGAGAATACTTCGCCGGAATTGGCCGGACTTTACCGGACCGTCGCCACCGGTCAGAGTGCGCTGGCCTCATGCGAATACGGCTCCCGGCACCGCGACGGCAGTTGGCGCACGATGCTCGGCATGGCGAGTCCGCTGCTCGATGCCGAAGGCAAACCGGCAGGCGTGATCATCTCCGTCCGCGATGTGACGACGGAGAAGAAGCTGGAGCAGCAGATTATTCAGAGCGAACGTCTCGCCGCCATGGGGCAGATGATCGGCGGTTTCGCCCACGAACTCAATAATCCGCTGACCAGTATTCTGGGCATGGCCGAACTGCTGCAGGAAGGCGATGCCAGCGAATCCGCGCGGAAACAACTTTCCATTTTGCACAAGGAAGCGCGGCGCGCTGCTGAAATCGTGCAGAACCTGCAATACTTCGCCCGGCCGCCGGTTCCAGGACGCAGTCAGGTCAATCTGAATGAACTGGTGCAGCGAGTGGTGCAGATGCAGTCCTATCCGCTGCGCAAGAGCAACATCACGGTGGACTTTCTACAAGAACCGGCGATCCCCGCCATCGTGGCCGATCCCAATCAGCTGATGCAGGTATTTTTGAATCTGCTGCTGAATGCGGAGCAGGCAATCCGCGAAAACCGTGAGAAAGGCACGATTCGCGTTCGCATCGGAAGCAAGCCCGACTCGGTATGGATCGTGTTTCAGGATGATGGTCCGGGAATCGCCCCCGAAAACCTGGAGCACATTTTCGATCCTTTCTTCACCACCAAGCGCCCTGGCCGTGGCACCGGCCTCGGACTGAGCATCTGCAAGACGGTGCTGCGCGAGCACGGTGGCAACATCGAAGTGACGACAGCTCCGGATGGTGGCGCAGTGTTTACGATTACACTGCCGGTTACGGCGCTGGAGTCGGGCGCAGAGGCGAAATAAAACCGATTTGCTTCCCTGCGGTTGTGAGCGCTGTCGCCTGGTTTCATGAAAACGACAAGTGGTATTTCGATACGTGCCGTAATCGGAGTGATTGTGGGCGCCGGGATCGCTGCCGTCGATAACTTCGCGTTCGGGGGAGAGATCAGTCCAATCGTGATCGTGGGAATGCTTCTCGTTTTTAGTGCTGCTGCCGGAATGATCTGGGGAGTTCGCGCAGCCCTCGCAACTGCAATGGTTTGGGTCTGGTTGCCAATGGCGCATGTGCTGAAACACATGATGCATCTGCCAGACACAATTCACCCGAACACTTATGCTTCAATTCTCAAGCTCGCGGCCTTCAGCTTTGCGGTTACAGCCATCGGTCTAGGATTCGGCCTCGGGTTTCGCCGACTTCTCAGCGGGCACCCAACCGGGAATGTGTGAGCGCGCGCCGGTAACGGCGACAGACACGGCGCTACAGCGAAACAGACCATTGAACGAGATGCATGGTCCGTCGCAAGGCACTGTGAGTGGAAGCGGTAGAACGCGTCCAAAATAAGGTTACACACCGTCCCGTGCTACCAGATCCGGCGAACGTGCGAAGTGACCCCTTTGAAAACGAATTCGCGAAGCAGGTTCTTGAGAGCACTCTGACCCGTGCCCGCCAAACCATTGAATAAGACCAACGAAGCTCCCCGATCGGAAGCCGGATAGTACAGATTCGAAATGCCTGCAGCGGAGAAGGTGCCGAGCACCTGCGAGTAATTTGGTTTCCACCGCAGATCATCGCCCCTGGCAATGACTGCGGCAGAGATCGCATGGAATATGCGCGATCGGAGGCCCCCAGTCCCCTTGTAAAAGTAGCGGGGATCTTGATGGAAGATTGAAGGGTAAACGCCTCTGCTGAGCAAAATGCCAGTTACGTTATCCGCCAAATTAGCGCCGTATCGCTTTCCGTATCCCTCGATTCCACCACCATAGGCTGGGAAAGAGTTTCTATATTGCTGCACACCAGCCCATCCTGCCGCGGTGAACAACGGAACCGGATCGATGATGGATCGAAAGCTCAGCTGAAATTTCTGTTTCGCTCCCATGGGCGGCGCGTTCCAGTCATAAGCGCTGTAAAAGTTCGGGAGGATGCCCCCGAGGCGTTGCCGTACCGCGATCTGCACCTGCTCCTCAGCCAGTTGCTCCTTGTTTTCACTCACCGTCACGTTGCTTGTCCCGCCGAAAACCGACAGCGTCACTGAGACAAGGCGGGTCTCACCTCCATGCACGGAAATGACAGAGGAGGTGAAACTGTTCATCCCAGGCGCAGTCACCGTAAGCTGATAAGTATCGGGAGGCAATTCTGCAAACGCGAACTGGCCGTTGCTACCAGATTCCAGAATCCGAATCCTAGAACCGGATTGCCCCGCCACTGTCACTTGCGCACCCTGGAACACGTCTCGATTCGTATCCAACACCGTGCCGCTGATGGTCCCCGCGCCCATGTGCTGGGGATCAGTTTCTCCAGCTGAACTGCTAATCCCTGCAGGTTGGGGTGCGTCCGGGAACACCTTGTCAGAGCTTGAGCTGAAACTCTGCTGCGCGTGCGCAGCCGCGCACGTCCAGCCGGAAAAGATCAACAAGAATAGAATCGTGAAGAACCCAGGACGGGTATCCGTTGTGCGGTCTAGCTTAATACGGATTCGGTGGTCTTTGGTTTCCAGTATGCGGCAGCCGTGCTGATGGGTAGATGCCGGAGGAATAATCCCGTACCGCTCTTTTTCGATCCACCTAATGATCATTACAAGCCCACAGAGGACAGTCAGACGTTCGAACCCAAACGGTTATCATTGTTAGTATTGAGCCTCTGTCTTCAAATTACTGAGCAATATTGACCGCCGTGACTCGGTTCATCCGCGCAGACCTTCTTCCCAAACGAAACGCCCCACGCCTTTCGAGTTGGGATGTTCGCTGAACAGCCTGCCCCGAAGTCTGCTCACCGACGTGCCGACGGCAATCGAGCGTCTGTTCAAAATTGCACAGTATCGAAATGTTTTCATTTTCATTGCCCGCGCCGGACTCGATCACCGTTGAAAAATCCCGGTTACACTAAAAACCGGGGTCTCGCCCCTCCTAACGCTCCACCGCCATCGCAACCGCGTTCCCTCCGCCCAGGCATAGCGCCGCAATGCCGCGGTGCACATCGCGCCGCATCATTTCGTAGATCAGGGTAACTAGCACGCGTGCTCCGCTGGCTCCGATGGGATGCCCGAGAGCCACCGCGCCTCCATTCACGTTGACGCGGTTCATATCGAGGCCCAGTTCGCGACAGACTCCAAGCGCCTGCACCGAGAAGGCTTCGTTCAATTCGTAGAGATCGACATCGTCTTTCTTCCAGCCGGTCTTATCCCAGATTTTGTGCACGGCGCCTACCGGAGCCATCATCACCCACTTCGGCTCGACTCCGCTGGTCGCTTGCGCCACGATGCGCACCATCGGCTTCGCGCCCAGTTCCTTTGCGCGCGCGGCACTGGTCACCACGAGCGCGGCCGCTCCATCGTTGACTCCGGGAGCGTTGCCCGCTGTAACCGTGCCGTCCTTCTTGAAAGCCGGCTTGAGCGAGCGCAGCACTTCTATGGTCGTGTCTTCGCGCGGACCTTCGTCTTTGTCGAAAATTACGGGCGGCTGGCCTTTCTTCTTGGCGGGAATTTCCACGGGAACAATCTGCGCTTTGAAACGGCATTCCTTTTGGGCGGCGATGGCTTTGCGATGCGAGTTGACGGCGAACTCGTCCTGCTCTTCGCGGGTGATGCCGTATTTCTCGGCAACGTTCTCGCCGGTCAGTCCCATGTGATAGTCGTTGTAGATGTCCCACAGTCCGTCGTGCACCATAGAGTCGACCAGTTGTCCGTTGCCCAGACGATACCCCTTGCGCGCGTTCGGCAAAAGGTAAGGCGCGTTGGTCATCGACTCCATGCCGCCGGCAACAACGATGGAACTGTTGCCGGTTTCAATCGCCTGCGCCGCTAGCCCGACCGCTTTCAGTCCCGAGCCGCACACCTTGTTAATGGTCATGGCACCTACTTCGGGGGCGAGCCCGCCAAATAGTGCTGCCTGCCGCGCAGGATTTTGACCGAGTCCGGCAGAGACGACGTTGCCCATGATGCACTCGTCGACCTGCTGCGGATCGAGATTCGCCCGCTTCGCGGCTTCGCGCACGGCGACCGCGCCTAATTGCGGAGCCGTCATATCGCTGAGGCTGCCTTGAAATTTCCCGATCGGTGTGCGGCATCCCGTGATGATCACAACATCGGTAGAACTGGCCATGGTTGCGCTCCTTCGAGTAATCGACTCTGCGAAAGTCGCCTCTGATTATAGATGTTGAAAAGCGAAGAAAGTCGTTAGTCGACCCCCGACAAAAAACTTTTCGTGCGCGCGATGCACGAAGTGACTTTGGTACAGCGTTGCATGTATGCGTTACGATCATTTTTCTCTTGACTTCGTTCTGCGTTGACTCTATACATTCAAACAGTTGCAACAGAATACCGTTGCGAAATTCCATGAAGAATGGAAAGGGAGAATAGATCCATGGCAACCAAAAAGAAAGCAAAGAAGAAAAGCAGCAAGAAGCACTAAGAACCTGCAACAGGCAACGACAAAGGGGGCGCGATGAGCGTCCCCAAAGTTTTTTTGGGGCTTTTGGTTTTGTGGAGCTTAGTTGAAGCGGGCGTTTGACTTCTTCTGCGGAGCTACGACCTTCTCCGTCGCCGGACAGAGATTGCGGTAAGGACAAAACGCGCAGTGATACTTGGGATTCGGAGGAAACTCTTTCCGCGCGATCTGCTCCGCTACTTTTTGCACCCGCAGCTTTGCCACTTCCAATTCGCCATCCGTCCGCGTGGTGCAAATGGCCGTATTATCTTCCAGGTTGTGGAATATCAAGCGATCGGCACGCTTTCCCAGCTTCTCCTGGGCCGCGATTGCGTACAAAGAGAGTTGCAGACTCTCATCGGCGTCCTCTTGGGATTTTGGCTTACCCGTCTTGTAATCGACGATGGCTACGGTGTCGGGACCGGTGCGATCCATGCGATCGACACGCCCGGACAACTTCGCCGAACCCAGGTACAACTCGAATTTGTGCTCCGTTTCGAGCACCTCGGGCGGATGCGAGCTGCGAGCAGCTTCGAAAAAATGCTGCAACTGCTCGCGCCCCTGCCGCAGATAGAGATCGTACTGGTAACGATCTGCAATGCCGCGTGACGCCAGTTCCGCCCGGAACTGTTCCAACAAATCCTCGTCGCTGATTTCGCGTTGAAAGCGCTGCGCGTCGTAAAAAGTTCTTAGCACGCCGTGCATCGCCGCTCCGTACTGCAACGACGCGGACACCTCGCGGGGCAAGTTCCACTCTCGTTCAAGTTTGAAACGGAGCGGACACTGTTCGTAAATTTCGATCGTCGATGCGCTGAGCCCGGTAAAAAAATCGGCCGACGGATCCATCAGCAGCCAAGCCGCCACTTTCGAGTGCTCCAAGGCGACGCGCTGTTCTTCTTCGGCAAATAGCGTATCCTGCACCGCCGCCGCGGAATGTGTGGACCAGAATTGCCTGTAACCCGGATGAATCATGAACTCGCGCAGAAACTTCGTCGGCTTAGGATCGTTCTTGCTCTTGCCCGCATTCGCATAAATGGCCAGTGTGTCCCTGGCCCGCGTCATCGCAACATAAAACAAACGTCTCTCTTCCTCTTCGTGCAGCGTTTTATCGTCTGCGTGAACTGCGCCCGATCGGCGCAATTCCGCGGGAAATGCCACTAATGGCTCCCGATAAGGACAGGGAAACCAAGTGGACGACCCGCGAACAATCGCCACGTGCTGGAACTCGAGTCCCTTGGCGGCGTGGGCGGTCAATAGCTGTACTGCGTCCGCCGTGCTGCGCGGCAGCGCAATCGAACCTTTGGCTTCGACGAAATAGTCGAGGTATTCAAGAAATTCGGCAGGGCTGCCGGTCTCGACCATCGCTTTTTTATGCCAGTCTTCGACAAATTTCACGAAGGCAGCCAGCAACGGCGTCTCCCGCAATTCAAAGAGCCGTACCAGGGCCTTCACCGCGTCATCGGCACGAATTCCGTCTTTCCCCATTTCGCGATGTGCCTGCTCTACCTTGGCGAGAACTGCCGCTCCCCCTTGCAGTCGCCCCAACGCCGCGCGGAGGTCGAGTTCTCGCCGCATTGCCCGCATTGCGGCTCTTAATTCCACGGGATCGATTTCAAATTGCGGCAATGCGGCCACACGAAACAAACTGCCAGCATCGTTTGGCGACACGGCTGCGGTCAGGCAAGCCACCGCATCCCTGACTTCGGGAGTGTCCAAAACATCTAGCCCCTCAATCGAAAACGGAATGCCGCGCTCGGCAAACTCCTTGACCAGTTCGTCGCGATGGCTGTGCACCCGGTAGAGCACGGCGAAGTCTTTCCATCCACAGCGCTCTGCTTTTCGTTTCTTTTGGATCCGCCGCGCCAGATCCGCGGCTTCAACTTCCTTGTCTCTCCAGGTAATGATTTCTACGAGCGGCGTGTTCGACGGCTCTTCTCTTTGTGCCGCCTCTTCGTCGCGCAGAGATTCCAAAGGCGTTCGCTGATACGAAATCGGAGGCCCCGCTGCCGGAACCGGCTTCCCGAAGGTTTTTCCGGACGTTTTTCGGAACACTGCCGGATTCTCATTCACGATGCCAAAAGCGCACTTAAGGATCGGTGAAAGCGACCGCCGATTTTTGCCGAGCACTACCACTTGCGCCGCAGGGAACTTGCCGGCGAACAGGGTGAACGCTTCGCTCGACGCGCCGCGGAACTGGTAGATGGCCTGATCCGGATCGCCCACGGCGAACACGTTTGCGGTTGGTCCCGCCAGTAGCGAGAGAATTTCGACCTGGGCAAAGTTCGCGTCCTGAAATTCATCGACCAGCAGGAAGCGCGTGCGGCGGCGTTCTTCTTCGAGCAACGCGGGATCGTCCTTCAGCAACTGATAGGCCTTGGTAATCATGTGGCCGAAAGTGCCCAGGTTTTTCGCGCGAAGCATGTCTTCGACGGTGGCGAAAACGCGAGCGATTTCCTGGCAACGCTCCAGAATCTCCGCCTGCTCCAAATCTTTCTGTTTCTTTGAACTCGCAACCCTGGGCAAAGGAATCTCGCCGCGTTCGAGGCGCTCGACGTAGCGCGAGTATTCCGCGGGGCCGATCAGTTCATCCTGGCAACGGCGCATGAAATCAAGCAGGCTGTCGAGGAACTGGCCGACGTTGGCAGCGCGCACAAAGTGCTTGAGGCGCAGATCCCGAATTCGACGGCGGAGGAATACCCAGAGATCTTTTTCGTCGAGCACGCCAAAACCTGCGCCGCGACGGTGGAGCAGTCCGTTGCACCAGGCATGAAATGTGCTGGCTTGAAGGTCATCGATGGCGGTCCCCTTCAGTTCTGCTTTAACGCGGGCCTTCATCTCCGCGGCGGAATTGTCGGTGTAGGTGAGCGCGACAATCTCACCGGGGTGGGCGTGCCCTTCGCGAATGAGGTTGGCAATGCGCTGGGTGAGGACGGTTGTCTTACCCGTGCCGGCGCCCGCGATCACCAGCATCGGGCCATGAATGTGTTCGATGGCCTGTTGCTGGCGCTCATCGGGAATGATCTTCGTCGCAGGTAAGGCGGTAGAAGCCACTGAAGAACTCACTAGCCGGAGAATATCAGAGGTTGGTTGTGGAAAGCTGTGAGGAATCAGCGCAGCGCTTCCATCGCCAGGGCAGTGGCGACAATCGCTGCGGTTTCGGCGCGCAGGATGTTGTTGCCGAGCGAGGCTGCCTTCCATCCCGTTTCGTGAAACCGCTCGAGTTCGTCGGCGGTCCATCCGCCTTCGGGACCCACCGCGAGGCCGACTTCGAATGCGGCCAAATGGGATTGCGAAATTGATTGCAATACATCTCCCAGCCGCGCGCTGTCGGAAGACTCGGCGAACGCTTCGGCAAGAACGACGCGGGCCGCTGGCGGCGGGTCGCCGGCGCTACCAAGATCTTTCAGTTTAATGGGAGCCGCAATCTCAGGCGGCGTCTCCCTTCGCGATTGCTCAGCCGCCTGACGAGCGATGCGGAGCCAACGTTGGTGGCGCTTCGCCGCTGCCGCGGCCAGATGAACATCGCTCCTCCGGGCGATCACGGGGATAATGCGAGCGACTCCGATCTCTGTGCACTTCTCGATCGCCCACTCCATGCGATCGAATTTGAAGATGGCGAGGACCAAAGTGATTTTGGGAGCGGCAGATGGCTGGGATCTTCGCGGGCGGTACGGCTTCGCGTCGAGCGCGAACTCCACGCGATCATACGAGACGAAAGTGATAGTTCCGCGGCGAACTTCTTCACCGGCGGCAATGTCGAACTCCTGGCCGATTTCAGCGCGCAGGACGCGAGCGAGATGAGCCGCGTGGTCGCCCACCAGAGCGGCCGTGTCTCCCTTTACTTCGTCGGCGATCCAGCGGCGGCGTGTCATGAGGCAGGTGTCAGGTGTCAGGTCTCAGGTGCCAGGAAAAGCAAACTCATTGAGCAGTCGGGACAAGGAAGCAGAGCCCAAGACCTGAGACCTTCTCTACACAAACATATCTTTCACCCGTCCCAGCAGCGAGCGGCTCTGCGGCTTATTTTCCACCGGAGACAGTTCTCCGAGTTCCGCCAACAGTTCGCGCTGGCGCTTATTCAACTTGCCAGGAGTTTGGATTCGCACCTCGACGTAAAGATCGCCTTTGCCGTGTCCATTGAGAACGGGCACGCCTTTGTTGCGGATGCGAAATGCGGTTCCCGACTGCGTCCCTTCGGGAATTTTCAGCTTGTGTTCTCCCTCCAGAGTCGTAACCAGAATCTCTGTACCGAGCGCCGCTTGCGAAAACGAAATCGGAACCACACAGTGCAAATCGTTGCCCTCGCGCTCAAAGGATGCGTGTTCTTTGACATGCAACACGATATACAAATCGCCGGCCGGCCCGCCAAACGCGCCTGCTTCACCCAGGCCGCTGAAGCGAATTCGCGTTCCGTCCTCCACTCCCGCAGGCACTTTGGCTTCTACCGTGCGCTCGCGCAGCACGCGGCCTTCGCCTTTGCATTTCGGGCAAGGATCGGTAATCACACTGCCTGCTCCCTGGCAAGTGGGACAGGTTCGAGCGATGCTGAAGAAGCCTTGCTGATACCGCACCTGCCCGCGCCCACTGCATGCCCGGCAAGCGACCGGAGCCTTGCCGGGCGCCGCGCCGTTTCCGCGGCAACTGTCACACGTCTCATGGCGGCGGACGTTCACATGTTTCTCGGTGCCGAACACTGCTTCGTCAAATTCAAGATGCAAATCTTCGCGCAGATCGGCTCCGCGCTGGGCGCGGCTGCGACGGCGTCCGCCCTGGCCGAACATGTCGCCGAATCCGAAGATGTCGCCAAAGATGTCGCCAAAATCCTGGAAGATGGCGGGATCGAATCCGGCTGGACCTCCGCTGCTGCCGCCTATGCCGGCGTGCCCGAAGCGGTCATACAAAGAGCGTTTCTCGCCGTCGGCGAGAATGGCGTAGGCTTCGGTAATCTCCTTGAACTTGTCTTCCGCGTCAGGATTGTTCGGATTGCGGTCGGGATGGTGCGTCATCGCGAGCTTGCGATACGCGCTCTTGATTTCCACGTCGGTGGCCGTACGGGTCACACCGAGCACTTCATAAAAATCGCGTTTTGTGTTTGCGGCCAGAAACTCCCCCCGTCTCTTTAATTCAACAAACCAGTCATTCGATTCACCAGCGAGGCGATCGTCCCTCAGCGGCTAAAGCCGGCATCAAAAATAAGCCGTTTATCGCAGCGGTGAACCGCTGCGCCACCCAAAATCACGTGACTGCTGCGCCACCCAGAATCACGTGCAACGCTGCGCCAGACAAAATCACGCGCAACGCTACATCCAAAATTAAATGCAAGGTGCCATCTAAAATTATCCGTGGCTATTGCGAGCGACGCGCACCATCGCGGGACGCAGCAGCCGCTCCTTGTACTTGTAGCCGCGTTGCAGTTCGTCGAGGACGTAATGATCGGGGACCTCGCTGGTCTCCACCATTTCGACGGCTTCGTGAATCCGGGGATCGAAAGGCTGCCCCGCCGCAGGAATCGGCTGCACTCCGATTTTCTGCAGCGCATCCTGGAATTGGCGGTAGATGAGCTCAATACCATTGCGGAATTCACCGGAGTGGCTGCTAGCTTTTAGCGCGCGCTCGAAGCTGTCCAGAGGTGGCAGCAAAGTCTTGATCACATCGGCGGCGGCAAATTCGCGGAACTCCTGTTGCTCGCGCACTCCGCGCTTGCGGGCGTTATCGAATTCCGCCTGCAGACGCGCCAGGCGATCGAGCAGCGCGTCGCGCTCAGCTTTGAGCTTTTCCGTTTCGGAGGCTGCGCCCGCTTCTATTTTGGCCGCTACCGGGTCTGACGCAGCGTCTTCGCCGCCTTCCGCGGCGGGAAGCTCGTGCTCGAGATCCTCGTTTCTCAGATCGAAGCGCGCGTCGGTTTTTCCATTTCCTTTACCCATACTTCTCATTTACTCCGATTCATTCAAAAGTTTGTCGAACAAGCGCGCGATATACGACACCGCCGACATCGTGTGCTGATAATCCAGGCGGGTCGGCCCAATCACAGCCAGCGACCCCATGACCTCGCCGCCGACGCGGGCAGGCGCGCCAATCAGAACGAAATTCTGCAAATTCGAAGCAGGCAGCGCCTCGTCGAGCCCGATGACGACGCGCACCGCTTCCTGCCGCGTGTCGAGATAAGCGCTGAGCAGCTTCACAACCTTTTCTTTTTCCTCAAGCGTGCGCAGCATTTCTTGCAGACGCTGCCGATCTTCCCGGTCGGTAACCAGATTCGCGGCGCCTTCCACGTAGACAGCCTGCGTGTCGTCGGTCGAAGCGAGCGCGCCCTGCAGATAGAGCTGCTCGATGGACTTCATCAGCCGGTCGTACTCACTGCGCTCTTGTTCGAGCCGTCGAGCCAACTCGGAGCGCATGTCGGCCATGGTCCAGCCACGAAAGTTTTCGTTGATGTAACGCGCTGCCAAATCGAGATCGGACTGCGGAATATCAAGCCGCAGCACGCGGTCGCGTACTACTCCCGAGCGCGTCACCACGACCGCAAGCACTTTCTGGTCGGCGAGGCGCGAAAAGTAAACGTGCTCGAGCGCGTTGCGCGGTCCGCTGGTTGTCACTGTGATGCCAACACTGTGCGAGATAAGCGAGAGCACATGCGAAGTGCGCTCCATGAATTCCTGCACGTCGGTGACGCCGGTTAGCGTGTCCTGGATGATGCTCTGATTCTCGTGCGAGAGATGCGCTTCACCACTCAGTTGCTCGACATAATAACGATAAGCCTCCGCCGTAGGAACGCGTCCCGCTGAAGCGTGGGGCTGCTCGAGAAATCCGGCGTCGGCAAGATCAGCCATCACGTTGCGAATCGTAGCCGCACTCAAACCTTCGCGGCTGGAGCGAGCGAGGGTGCGCGACCCCACCGGCTCTCCGCTGGCAATGAATGTCTCGACGATGGCGGTCAGGATTTCGCGTTCTCTTCCGCCGGCTGGTCCTGCTGGCATATCTACCCGAGTCTGGGAGCCGAATCGCTCCTCTAAATTCTTTAGATGCAGTGGCTTAGATTAAGATTCCACCACGCCTAATGGAATTCTAGGGAGCGCTGGCGAGGGTGTCAAGGATGCGGCGCCGCAGCCCGCGATTTGGACTTCGTTGTGGGGTCAGCATATTACGAATGGCCGTCATAGGTCTCAATTCGATTCCGCTTCCCAATCCTTTAACTGCCGCTGCACTATGCCGTAGCAATCACACGCGGCTTCTTCAAGTCTTTCCCGATCCAAGATCTTGACGGCTCCCCGCGTGTAAGAGATCATTCCCGCCTTCTGCAAGATACCGGCAGCCACCGTCACGCTGGCTCGACGCGATCCCAGCATCTGCGCCAGAAACTCCTGCGTGAGGGGAAGGTTGTCCGACACAATGCGGTCCTGGGTCATCAAGATCCAACGCGCCAAGCGCTCACCTACTTCATGGAGTCGATTGCACGCGGCGATTTGCGCGGTCTGCATCGCGAGCCGCTGACCGAAGCGATGCAACTGCTGTTCCAGCCGTGGAAATTGCCTGACGAGCTGCCGTAGCGTCTCAGCGTCGCAGCGGTAGGCCGTCCCGTCTCCCTGAGTTATGAGTCGGGTCGGACTGCTGCTGTAGCCCACCAGAAGTGGCAAACCTGCGAAGCCTTCGCTGCCAATCAGGCCGATCTCGACGCTCTTTCCGTCCGGCTGAACCGCCAGCACGGAAATCACTCCGTCATTCACAAAGTATCCGGATTTGATGGTCTCGCCGGCTTCATAAATGATCTGGTGAAGCTTGAGCCGGACTAATTCCAGCTTCGGAAGCACCTGGTCGAATTCTTCGCGGGAAAGATTTAACAGAATCTTGTTGTTGACCACGTTGCCATCGCTGTCAACCCGGCGCTTCTCCGATGCCTTGGAGGGCTGAACAGAGTTAGAGGTCTTTTTCGCCATAACGGCTCCTTGCCAGCGTAAAACGCTGTCTGTTTTCGCAAGGAACCGTCGCCCAGTGGGCGCGGCGGAAGGATGCTAGAAGAGACACTTTCAGACTACTCCCTTTTCCTTGATTGCACCTGGGTTTTTGCATTTTGTTCGTTTGCCTTCAATCAATGCGGAGATGGCTGCAAATGTACGTCAGGGTCCGTAATTCGGAAGTTGGGCCTGGAGGGTAAGCAGAGCATTCGGAGGCGGTCCACAAAACCTATTCTGATTTCGTTCCACTAGTCTTCCGGGGGCGCTGACTTTCTAGAGGTTTTGCCGTGAAGCATTCTTCGTGTACAGACTGGCCGTGCCCGTCCGTCTTCGCTTCTTCGAGCTACACGGGCTGCCGCAAATGGCGCACTTATAGATTGAACGGGGCACTGAAGCGCCATGCTATCGACACAATAAACTATCCGTCGGTACGCTAACGCACAATTTTTGCCAGCGATATGGAAGATTCAGCGCCAGCGGCTGCCTCGGTAAGGCGTTGCGGCGCGCAAGAATGCGGCCCCAGCTGACAGAGAATTTGGAATCCGGCTGGGCTAGCGCCCAAGCTCTCTACTTAAGCCCTCGGCGATCCGCTCGCCGATCTGCCTCTCGAACATCTGGAAAGCGGGAATCTCGAACAACCGCAATCCAATCTCTTCCTGCGGCAAATACTCGGCATGCATCGCGCCCGTTCCATCGCGCAGGGCCGCGCTCAACTTCGCCGCCGTCGCGGTGTCGAAGCCTTCCGAGACGATGACGCTGTTATCTCCGCGATGCTCCACGATCACCGGGCCCTCTTCAGTCACAAACTGCGCCATCGAGACCGGACAGTTCATCCCCGAACAAGCCTGCACTGGCTGCACGGTCGCGCTGCGATAGCGTTGCGAGACGGCACCCGAATAGAAGCGCGCAAAGCGCTCCGCCATTTGCGCCGTCTTCCAGCGCGAAACATAGAGCAGGGCCACATCGCCGGTGCTGACCGGAACATCCGTTGCGGTGTTGTCCTTCCGCCGGTAGGTCACGTACGCTCCGCCCTGCCATGCCGAAGAAACATCGTCGGCAATTTTCCGTTCTCCATACTGCTTTAGGAGAGCGCGCACGTCGACCTCGCCAATTCCGCCAGAGTCGTACACGTCATATTGGTCGCCGAGCAATCCGCGCATGTCCGGGATTCGCACTGTCGGCAGCTTCTCGCCGTTGATGTAAGCCTCGGGTTGTAACACTTCGTGCGAGCTTCGCGGCGGACGCGCGAACGCTCCCGCAAATGCCATCTTCTTGCTGCCCTTGTGCAGCAGTTCGCCTTCAAAGATCAAGCCCCCCTGATAGGCAAAGGTTCCCATTTCGCGCAGGATCATTGGCGCATCGTGCACGATCTGGGAATCGATCGCCGCCTTCACCATCGGTTCTTCCATCTGGTAGATCAGGTCGGGAGTGTCCTCCAGACTGCGCCCCAGGGGCTTGAGCAGGTAGTCCACATAGACCACCATGGCCTGACCTTCTACCACGGCCTTGCGCGCCAGGGCGCTGTCGCCGGGGTCGATAATCTTCGAGTCACCGTTCTCGCCTTTCGCCGTGGCTTTCATCCACTTCATCAGGTTGTAGTTCTGGTCCTGCAGCGCATGGGTCAATTCATGCGCGAGAATCGGTTCCTGTTTGTCGGGAGGAACCCAGTTCAGCATGGAGACCATTTTGGTCTCGGGGTCGTAGTAAGCCGCAATTCCCTGGCCGGTGGACTTCACCAGGAATTCCTTCAGCTTGAAATCGCGCGGCAGGAAGC
Source organism: Terriglobales bacterium (assembly GCA_049592035.1). GTDB lineage: Bacteria > Acidobacteriota > Terriglobia > Terriglobales > Acidobacteriaceae > Acidiflorens. The sequence continues at coordinate 12,258 of JBAWFQ010000125.1, read as the reverse complement.
CGAGCTTCTTCATGCTCAACTCTCCCTGGGCAAAACTCTTGGTAAACTCTTCCTTCGCCATTTGCCCGGTTGCATACTTCTCAACATCTTCCTTGCTCACGAGCCTTCGCTTTACGGTCGCGTGCTTGGGCATTCCTGTGTCCTCCGCCGCGAAAGCGAAGATCCGGTCCACGGAGTCGAAGAGCTTCTTGGTGTCCGCGTCGGTCATTTTGACTTCGTTGGTTGTGTCCTTGCGAAGCTTGCGCGCCACGTCGCCAAGGCTCTGACCGGAATCTGCCTGCTGGCCGAACGCGGACAGCACGAACAATCCCAAAAAGTAGACGGCAAACAATCCACGGCGCTGCCAAGAGATTTTCATTTGTATTAGTCCTCTGTATTGGTGCTCGCTCCAGGACGAGAATGCACTCGGGTCAATTCTGCTTGAGCCTGGGTTGCAACTCACTGCAAAAGTCTGGGCTGATCTTACGAAGGTACCTACTGCGGAAGGGATTGCAGAATATGGGGTTATAGCGACAAATATGTGCCGTTTCTCCGGCTGTGGCTCGTTGTTAGGGTCAACCTCTGTGTGGCTTTCTGACTACGTGTCCTACTCTCATCCGGTCGTCTCAGGAACGGTCACGAACTCATATCCCTGATCGCGGAATCGCCGGATCAGATTCTCCGTCGCGATCACTGTCTGGGCGCGATCCGCGCCCATGGCGCGATGTCCGCCATCGTGCAGCAGGATTACATCGCCGCCGCGCATCTGCCGCACAACTTTCTGCTCGATCACCGCGGCGGGCGGAGCATTCCAGTCATAGCCGGTCACATTCCACATCACCGTCTGCAGTCCGAGTTCACGCGCGACTCTGAGCGTCGCTGGGCGTCTCCCTCCGAATGGCGGACGAAACTGATTCGAATGCTCGCCAATTGTGTCCTGTAAAGCCTGATGGCAGTCCATCAGCTGCGTACGCGTGTGCGCGGCCGATTTGAAGATGAGCAACGGGTGGGTGAAGGTGTGATTGCCAATGACATGTCCCGCTTGCGCTACGGCGCGCGCAATGTCGGGGCGCTCACGCACATAGCGGCCGATCATGAAGAATGTCGCCCGCACACTGTGCTTTGCCAGCACCTCGAGCAACTTCAGCGTGTGCGGATCGTTCGGGCCATCGTCGTAGGTCAGATAGATTTGTTTGCTCCCGCGTTCTCCGCCGGTAAACGTTTGTCCGTACCACTGTCCCGTAGGCGACATCGTTTGATAGCCCGCTGCCGAGGCCGTTGCTGCTGCCGTGAGTCCGATGAGGGCGGGGAGCATGATCGAATTGTAATCTGAGGTCAGATTTCAGAGGTCAGAATGCAAATGCAGAGGTGAAAACCCAGAACCCAGAAACCGATACCTCTGCAATCTGACCTCCCACCTCTGACCTTCCTAATCATTGCGTCCGGCGGCGAAGCAATATATTCTCCTGAACAGTTCCCACTAGAGCCCATGGCCAAGCTTTTCGAGCTTCCCCGTTACATTGCGGTTGAAGGTCCCATACGCGTTGGGAAAAGCACGCTGGCGCGGGTTCTTGGAGAGCGCCTAGCCGCTCAGCGCGTCATCGAACCGGCGGACAATCCATTTCTGAAGGCGTTTTATGAGGGCGAGACCGGCGCTGCCTTTCAGACCCAGTTGGCATTTCTGATTCGCCGCTTCGAGCAGCTGCACGCGCTTGATCTTGGTCCGCGCTCGAATAAGACCGTGGTCTCGGATTACATTTTTGAAAAAGACAAGCTCTTCGCCTGCCTTAACCTCAACGATCAGGAACTCGATACTTACAATCGCTACTTCAATTATTTTCGCGAGCAGCTTCCCACGCCTGACCTCGTGATTTATTTGCAAGCGACGCCCGAAGTGCTGAAGAAGCGACTGAAGAAGAAGAATGCGCCCGGCGAAAAAGCCATCAGCGAGGATTACCTGATGGAAGTGGTGAAGGCCTATGAACACTTTTTCTTTCACTACACGCAATCCGATCTGCTGATCGTGAACACATCGGAGATCGACTTCGTCGACCGCAACGAAGACCTGCAGGAGTTGCTGAAAAAAGTCTCGGCACCGATCAAGGGCACGCAATATTTTCTGCCGCTGGGCGGGCAGGATGCAGCCAACGCGTAGGGGAAGGTCTCAGGTCTTAGGTGTCAGGTCTCAGGAAAATCAAGGGACAACGGCAGCGGGTTTCGTCCGTCTTGCGCGGATAGCGGAATGTTATTACAATTGTAATAACATATGGAGTAGGGCATGGTTGAGCTGAAGATCCGCAAGTTCGGCAACTCGCTGGGGGTTGTGCTGCCAAAAGAAGTGATCGACCGCTTGCAGACCAGCAACGGGGAGCGGCTTTTCCTGATCGAGTCGGGGGACGGCGATTACCGGCTCACGCCGTACGATCCCGCATTCGAGAAGAAGATGGCGAAGGCGGAAGAAATTATGTCCCGCTATCGCAACACGCTGCACGCTCTTTCCAAGTAAAGCAAAAGTGAAAAAGAAAGAACCACTCTGGATCGAAGAGCGCGACGTGCTCGCGATTCACGACCGGCTCCTGGCACTCCACGGCGGCGGCACGGGGCTTCGTGACCGGGGTCTCTTGGAGTCATCTCTGGCGCGTCCCCGTCAGCATTACGCCCATGCCAAAACGCCGGATGTCGTCGAAATGGCCGCCCTGTATACGGCTGGCATCGTCTGCAACCATCCTTTTGTCGATGGCAACAAGCGGACGGGGTTTGTGATTGGTGCTCTCTTCCTCGAACTCCACGGCTTCGACTTCAAGGCCAGCGAGGCGGACGCTACTCAAGCCGTCATGGCTCTGGCTGCAGGCACGCTGGACGAGGCTGACTATGCCTCATGGCTGCGGGAGAACGCGAAGCGCAGGCCTGGACGATAAATCCTGGAAGTAACGGGGTGAGCGTTTGTGCGTATTTAGAGGAGGCGACGCTGCGCGAAAAAGCAAAGCGGCGGACGTTACGGTCCGCCGCTGCTTGTTCCGTGCGCCGCTAAATCAGCAGTACTGGCTATTTGTGCGCGTCACCGCCATGGGATCCGCCACCATGAGATCCGCCGCCGTGCGATCCGCCACCGCTGCTATGGGAGGCGCCACCACGCGCTGCTGCGGTATGGGAGGCGCTATGCGACGCGCTGCCGCGTGCCGCTGTGGTATGGGAGGCACTACTGTGGGACCCGCTACTGTGGCTTGTCTGCACAGTTGAGGCGCCACGTCCACGATTGGCTGCAGACTCGCGCCCACCGCCGTTTTCACGACCGCCGCCTCCGCCGCCGTGGTACGACCCTCCTCCGCCGCCGCTGAAGCGATGACCGCCCCAACCGTGGCCGTAGCCCCAGTTGGCCCATGGGCCTACACCCAGGAATATGCCGTTATAGAAATAGCCCGGCCCATAAAAGCCCATGGGTGCGCAGCCGTAGGGTGCGTAGTCATAGTAGCCATATGAACACATAGGCGGAGTGATGCTGATTGCAATTTGTGCGCTGGCCGTTGTTGGCACCAAGGCCAAGGACGCAAGCAATGCCGTTGTACTGGTCAGAAGCAGACTGCGCTTTGACAGTTTGTGAGCCCAAGGGCCCAAACTCTTGACTTGCCACATTATTGTTACCTCCAAAACTTTTCGCTTTTCGATGAACGATGTATTTCCAGTATCAGGCCCTTGCCCGCAGATAGATGGTCAATACAGACCGTTATCCGCAATACATTTAGGGGCATTTTTGCTGACCTTTGGCCCTCGCCCAAAGCCTATCGACCGACTCCCCTTTTGCAGCTATAATCCCCCCAGCGTCATCCAACTACTGCAAGATGACGCGTACAGGCTCTATCCGCCCGGTTTGCGGAGGGGCACTGGAGGACATTGTGAGTCTCACCCCGATCGGCGAACCTCGCCACAAAACTACTACTGCTACCATCCGCGAAAAGAAATTTCATCACAGCCCCATTACCTGCCTCACGGCTTACGACTACGCCACCGCGCGTCTCGTCGACGAGGCGGGCATCGACATTGCTCTGGTCGGCGACTCGCTGGCCATGACCATGCTGGGTTACGAGAACACGCTCTCGGTCACCGTGGACGAGATGCTGCATCACGTCAAAGCCGTGCGCCGCGGCGTCAAGGACGCTTTGCTGATTGCCGACATGCCTTACGGCTCTTATCAGGTTGACCCCAACGAGGCGATTCATAACGCTGCCCGCTTCGTGAAAGAAGGCGGTGCCGAGGCGGTCAAGATGGAGGGCGGCGAGAAGCGCGTGGATGTGATTCGGCGCGTGATCGATGCGGAGATTCCGGTCGCCGGGCACATCGGGCTCACGCCGCAGTCGGTCAATGTGATGGGCGGCTACAAAGTTCAGGGCAAGACTTTGAACGCCATCGAGCAGCTTATGCGCGATGCGGTCGCACTGGACCGCGCGGGGGTGTGTTGCATCTACCTGGAGGGCATTCCGCGCGAAGTGGGAGCCATGATCACCGCCGAGGTCGAAACGCCGACCATCGGCATCGGCGCGGGTCCGGATTGCGACGGACAGGTGCTGGTCTTCCACGATCTGGTGAACCTGACGTTTGGACATGCGGCAAAATTCGTGCGCCGCTATGGAGACGCCGCCGCGCTGATCACACAATCGGTGCTGGCCTTCAAGGCCGACGTGGTTTCACACCAGTTCCCGAACGACGGCGAGAGCTACCATCTGCCGAAGGAAACGCAGGCCGCACTCGAAACGGTACTCCACCGCAAGCACGCCATACAGCGATAATGGCGAGCGGAGAAGAACCTTGTGCGAAAGCAGGTGCGAGTCGACGTGCGAGAGGTAGCGGAAACGAATGTTGGGCAGATCGGTGCAGTGCAAATCGGTCTATTGAAGTTCATGGCGACGGTTATTTTGCTGGGGGCTCTGGTCGCCTGCTCCAAGCCCCCGCAGACGCCAGCCGCGGAAACTCCGGCACCAACCGGGCTCGAATCCATCCCCATGCCGGATCCGGCAAAATATCCGCCGCTGAACCAGATGAGTGGCTGGAAGAATCCGTACTTCGTGGTTCGCGAGGATGGGATTGGATTCGTCGATCTCTCCAATCGCGAGGTTCACATTTTGAAAGTGGAGGAGATCCCGGCCGAGTTGGCCGCGCTTCCGTCGAGCGCGTGGCCATACGGCCGGGTGGTGCTGATTGCGCAAGCGGCGCTAGCTAATCCATCCGACCAGGCAAAAGCGGAACTGCGCAAGAATCGCGCTCTGCTGCTGGGAACGCTCAAAGAACTGGACGTGCAATACCGCGAGGCACCGTAGGCAGACCAACGCGAACTGCGGAGTTTCGCTCCGCTGGGGCGGACGAGTGCGTCCGCCCCTACGCGGGCATACGACATGAAAATTTGCACAGAAATTCCAGACGTTCGCGCTGCCTGTCTGGCTGCCCGTGCCGGCCACAAACGCCTCGGCTTGGTTCCAACGATGGGCGCTCTGCATGAAGGGCACCTGTCGCTGGTGCGCGCTGCCAAAGCGCAGTGCGATTCGGTTGCGGTATCCATTTTTGTGAACCCCACGCAATTCGGACCCACCGAGGATTTGTCGAGATATCCGCGCCCGTTCGATCGCGACTGCGAGTTGCTGGAAGGGGAAGGGATCGAGATCCTGTTTGCGCCGCCGGTCGAGGAGATCTATCCGCGTTCCAACGACGCGGTGACCTGGGTGGAAGTCGAGGGGCTGAGCGAAAAGCTTGACGGACGCTCTCGCCCCGGCCATTTTCGTGGCGTAACCACGATCGTTGCGAAACTGTTTCATATAGCCGAGCCCGACGCCGCGTACTTCGGGCAAAAAGATGCCGCGCAGTTGGCGGTGATCCGGCGCATGGTGCGCGACCTGAATTTTCCGGTGGAAATTGTCGCTTGCCCGATTGTGCGTGAACCTGACGGACTGGCCATGAGTTCGCGAAATGCTTACCTGAGTCAAGAAGAACGCGGCCGCGCGCTCGTGTTGCAACGATCTTTACAGGAAGCGCGACGGCAATTCTGCGACGGAGAAAAAGGCGCTGCGAAGCTCATCACGGCTGCGAAAGAAGTCATGGCCTGCGAACCACAAGTCCGTTTGGATTATTTCGAGATTGTGGATCCGGCTACGCTCGATCCGGTCGAACGCATCTCTCAGAGGTCACTAGTCGCCGTCGCGGCGTACGTCGGAACCACGCGCCTGATCGACAATCTCGTTCTGAACAGCGACCCCAAGTGAAGTAGCAGTCCGCTGCGGCGCTAGCGCAGGTCACGAGGGCGTGGATAGCGGCGGCACGATGTTAGTCCCTCCGTCCGGAGACAAAGGGACTTCCGGCAATGAAATAGCGCAAGGGCTGCTCGGCGGACTTCACGATCCCGATGCGCGGCGTGACCATGACTCGTCGCGCGCGATAGCCGTCGTCGACAATACAAAGATCAGAGCGCGGGCTTGCCAGATTTTTTCCGTTGTCGCGCGTACGGGTGACTCCCAGGGCTTCGGACAGGCGTCCCGGGCCGGAGGAAATTTTCTTGAGAAAAGAAATCTTTGCGAGGGTGGCTGCATCTTCTACCTCGATGTCTCGTGCTTTTGCCATTTGCTCGATACCCGTCACTGGCTCAAGGGCGCGAAACAGAACGCCGCCGGGAATTCCGTCGGGGAGGCACGAGACATTCAGGCAGTAGTGATTGCCATAGATGAGGTACACGTAGGCGCGTCCGGGAGGGCCGAAGAGAACGGCGTTCCGCGCCGTTTTGCCAGCCGCTGCGTGTGCTGCCGCGTCGCCTTGGCCGAGATAGGCTTCGGTTTCGACTATGCGGCCGGCAAGAATTCCGCGCGGCGTTTTGCGGATGAGTAATTTCCCCAGCAGCGCCCGTGCTACCTGCCGCGGATCGCGATTGAAGAAGACGGACCTTAGAGTCGTTGAGGACGCGAACATTCGATGACCCGATTGCAGAAGTCAAAAGTCAAATTGCAGAAGTTAAGGCGAAACAGAGATCAAATGTCAGATTGCAGAGGGGAAGGTCCGAGGAGCCGATTTCACAAGCTGCACCGGCGGGGTTTCACTTCTGCAATCTGACTTCTCACTTCTGACTTTTCAGATACGCCAGCACTTCGTCCGCGTGGCCTTCGGCCTTTACGTTGTTGAAGATGTGCTTGATCTTGCCGTCGGGGCCGATAACGAAGGTCGTGCGCGCTATCCCCTTTACTTTTTTGCCGTACATATTTTTTTCTTTGACCACACCGAACATGGTTGCGATTTTCTTTTCGGAATCGGCCAGCAGCGGGAAGGGCAGACTGAATTTCTCCTGAAATTTCTTCTGCGAGGCCGCGGTATCTTTCGAAATTCCGAGCAGCACCACGCCGGTTTTTTTGATGGCCGCGTAGCTGTCGCGAAAGCCGCAGGCTTCCTTGGTGCAGCCGGGTGTATCGGCCTTGGGATAGAAATAGAGCACCACCGTCTTGCCACGAAAATCCTTTAAGGCAACCTCTTTGCCATTCTCGTCCGTCGTACTGAAGTCTGGGGATTTATCATTAACTTCCATGGGAGTTTCTCCTCACCGGTCTTGGTTACATCGCAAGTTATATCGCAACGAGAGGATCGCCGTCATCTGCGCGGTCGCGATGTTGTTCGCCAGTGCTTTGCTTTTGGCCCAGGTCTCGATTCCGCAGTACGGACGCAAGCCGGCTGACAAGGGACCGCGCGCGCTGGGGTTGGTGCAGCTTTCGCCCACGGGCAAAAAAGCCCGCTTCGTTCCGATCGCTATCATGATGGACGGAAAATTTTATGATGCGGGCGCATACAAAGCCGACCCCGTTCCCATGGCACTCGACTTCGGGGTTGTCTATGAAGGTTTTCGCAGCGGTGTGTCGCAGGGCGTTTTCACTATCACGCAACCGGGACAATTGAATCACACCTGGATCGCCGAAGGCACGTGGCTTCCCGCCGGCGCGATTGACCCGAAGAAACCCAAGAAGTACTCGCCGCCGGTGGTCGTAGAGGACGATAGCGGGCCGCCCGTGCTACACCGCCGCGCTGGAAGCAGCGACTCGGAGAGCAGTTCCGACAAGAAGGACGAGCAAAAACCTGCGACTCCTGCGGCATCGCCGCCGCCGACTACGACGCCTGGCGCTAGCGCACCGACACCAGCGAACTCGTCGGACGCTGCAAAGCCTCCGGCTGCCCCGGAGGCCGCAAAGGCGTCTGCGTCGCCGGAGCCGGCGAAGACATCCGCGCCTGTTTCAAGGTCGGATGAGCCGATCGAAGATCCGAATCGTCCGCGTTTGCGGCGTGGAAAACCGGAATCGACTGTCCACCGTGATGTCTACACAGCGTTCGACGAAGACGCAGCGCCGGCCGCGGGCACCACGGCATCGGGCAAGGATTCCGCCACATCTGCGCCGAAGATCGTTACCATTACCATTCCTGCAATTTCCGATGCCGGCGGGCCCGATCCGCGTCCCTACACCTTCGATATGAAGCCGGAGGAAGAAGCCAGCTATCGCAGCAAGATGCTCGATCTGGCCGCGAAGCAGCTTGCTCCTCCGGCGAGCGCGGCGACAAAAGAGGGCACGGGCAGGAAGACGTCTGCGAGCAAATCCGCGCGCAAAGCCACCAACAAGGCCCCTGAGCCGGCCTTTGACGATGTGAGCTTGCACATCTTTGATCTCTCCAGTTCGAATGAGCCAGTGCTGGTGCTGTCAGCGAAAACTCACCCGGTCGCTGCCCCTGCCGACGCGACCGCACCCGTCGAAGAACCCAAGGAGATCACGCTGATTGCCCGCACCAACCTTGAAGGCGAGTTACGCAAACTATTTTTCTCGCAGACCGATTCGCGGCATCTAGACGTCACTCCCCGTATGGAACTGATCGACGCGGTCGATGCCGACGGCGATGGCCGCGGCGAATTGCTCTTCCGTCGCACTTTCGACAACGGCAGCGCCTACGCCATCTACCGCGTTACCGCGGACGGGCTGTGGCCGCTGTTTGAGCCAACCCCGTAGTTCGATCGGGTGATCTGGCCATCGGGTGATCGGGTCATCCAAGATCAGACGCCTTTGATTTTCAATCACCCGATGGCCGATCACCCGATTGCTTTACAATGTCTTCCTCCCAGGGGTGAGACTTATGCGCACTATTTCTCGTATTGCTGCCGAAAGCACGGTATCGCTGAAGCGACACCCTAATACGAGTCTTGGAGGTTGTCACATGCAAAATGGTCGCCTGCGAAGGGGTTGCGTGAAGAGTCTTCTGCTCTCGCTGATTTTGTGTTTCTTATTTTCGGCGTCAGCATTTGCCGCTGATGGCAAGCCCGTTTCCTACAAATCTGGAGACGAGACGGTCAATGGAATTCTCTACACTCCCTCTGGCAAAGGGCCGTTTCCAGCGCTCATTGTGATTCACGAGTGGTGGGGATTGAATGACTGGGTAAAGGAACAGGCCGGGAAACTCGCCGATCAGGGATATGTTGCGCTGGCGGTCGACTTGTATCGGGGCAAAGTCGCCGACAACCCTGACTTGGCTCATGAACTAATGCGGGGATTGCCCGGAGACCGGGCGACCCGTGATTTGCGCGCCGCGTACGACTTTCTGGCGTCGCAAGCGAATGTGAAGAAGGACCGAATCGGATCAATCGGCTGGTGCATGGGCGGAGGCTACTCGCTCGATACGGCGCTCGCCGAGCCTCATTTGGCGGCGACGGTCATCAACTATGGACACTTGGCGACCGAACCGTCGGAACTGAAAAAGATCAACGCGCCAATCTTGGGATTGTTCGGCGGGCAGGATCGCGGCATTACTCCCGACGATGTGAAGAAGTTTCAGCAAGCCATGGAACAACTGGGCAAGAAGATTGAGGTCAAGATTTATCCTGACGCGGGACACGCGTTTGAAAATCCGAACAACAAACAGGGATACCGGCCAGAGGATGCCGCCGATGCCTGGCGACGTACCGTGGATTTTCTGGCCGCGACTTTGAAAAAGTAATGTGAGCTCTAGCGCTCCAAGGCTAAAGCCAGCATTTTATAGTCTTTGATGGCACCAGTCGGCTTCGCTAAGAAGAGGCTTTTCAAACCGTATCCGTGCCCAAAATGTTTTCGTACGCCAAGGTGCACTCATTCTGAAAACAGCGGCCCGCGAGGGACAAGGAATTTCCACTTGCCAGACGGTACCATTCTGGTTACTATGCACGCATCTTTTTTTTTGGATTTGAGTTTTCGTACTTTATGAATATCGGTGAGACCATCCGCAGCTTCCGGCTCCAGCGCAGCATGTCTCAGGGCGACATCGAAAAACGTACAGGCCTGTTGCGTTGCTACCTGTCGCGCGTTGAGAACGGCCACACCATCCCTTCGCTGGATACGCTGGCCAAGATTGCCGGGGCCATGGATTTGGCCTTGTCGCAATTCTTTGCCGAAGGCAACAGCCACGGACACAGCCATAAAGGGTTGCCGCAACTCTCCGACGATGAAGTGCGCTTCCTGAGCCAGATGCGGCGCTATTCGGCGAATTTGAACGACAGCGACCGAAAGCTGGTGCTGGCGATGGTGAAGAAGATGGCGGCAAGCACGAAGTAAAACAGCTGTCAGCTCTCAGCTGTCAGGTCTCAATCAAACTCTTCCGTTTTTCCTGCCGTATCCCTGACAATCTGCCGTTTTTGTCCAGACGGCCGCGGTCGGGGTGTTACTGACAGCTGAGAGCTGACAGCTGCCTTTAGGTACTTTCGTACTATCTCGGGCCTGACCGGCGGGAACCTCGCCAACCCATGCTGGCAACGCTAGAGTAGGGCTTGGGGAATCCTCGTGACCACCGAAGAAGAACTGAATCTGCTCGATCATCAACTGCGCCGGCTGAAGATCGAGTACGAGATTTTTTTCAATGGTTCGAGCAAACGGCCTCCCACCGACATTGAATGGAAGGTTCTTTCGCTGATTCGCAAATTCAGCGATAGCGCGCGGTTAAGCTTTTCGCATCGCTTCAGGTACAACGAGATGGCACAGCGCTATGCCATTCAAAGCGACCTGTGGCGCAAGAAAATGCGGATTCGCGAAGAGGGCTATCGCCAACCCTATGAAGCGATGCTCTCGGTGCAGGGCGTGCGCGCCAGCGAAGAGCGCGGACCGCAACGTCACCCGGTGTATGGCCTTGCTCGCCAGGCGCAATCCGCCGGCGCTGAGACGACTCCGGGGATCGACCAGCCTTTCACCGTCCAGTGCTCCGGCACATCGAGCGAACGCAAGCAAGTCGAATCCCTCTATAACGCCCTCACCGAGGCCAAGCAAAAAACAGGAGAGAAGGTCACCGGCAACCTCGACTCCTTCGCGTCTTTCGTCAAGAAAAAGACCAGCGAACTGCGCCAGCAGCATGGCTGCGCCACGGTGGAATACTCGGTCGAGATGCAGGGCGGACACGTGAAGCTGAAGGCAAAGGCAAAAAGCTAGTACCCAGTTGCCCGGAACCACGTTCGAGGCGCACAAAGCGACGGCTGCGGCCGCTTCGCGAATATGCGTCGCTGCAAACTCCGGGAACCGCCGAGCTGCGCTCGGCTGGGCAGGTGAGGGCACCTGCCCCTACGCAAACCTGAACGAGCACCGGCGCTACTTGAATCGATGCACCTGCTAAAATCTTTCTTCTCTAATCTTTCATCCGCTTCCGAGGTCTCATGTCTAAGATTCAACGCGCCATTCTCAGCGTTACCGATAAATCCGGGCTGGTGGATTTTGCCCGCAAGCTCGCCGCTTTCGGCGTCGAACTGGTTTCTACCGGAGGCACTGCCAAGCTGCTGCGCGATTCCGGCATCGCCGTGAAGGATATTTCCGAGCTCACCGGATTCCCTGAAATGCTGGATGGGCGCGTCAAGACGCTGCATCCTAAAGTCCATGGAGGCATTCTGCATCGCCGCGACGACAGCGGGCATCGGGCGGCGATCGCTGAACATGGCATTCCGGCCATCGACATGGTTGTCGTCAACCTGTATGCCTTCGAAAAGACTGCGGCCAAGCCGGGTGTGCACTTTGAAGAGCTGATTGAGAATATCGACATCGGCGGGCCTTCGATGATCCGTTCGGCGGCGAAGAATTTCCAGGATGTTGCGGTTGTCACCTCGCCCGCCGATTACGGCGCAATCGCCGAGGAAATGGCCAACTCGGGCAATACTCTGTCCCGGGAAACGAAGTGGAGACTGGCGCAGAAGGCGTTTGCCATGACCGCAGCATACGATTCCGCCATCGCATCGACCCTCGAACGGGTGGGCAGCGACTTCGAGTTGAAGCC
>JBAWFQ010000124.1:0-72511 GCA_049592035.1 Terriglobales bacterium | reverse complement strand
ATCCTCTGGGAACTGAGAACCCTCTGCTAGGCGTTCACGACTTCGGGCACGGCCGGCGTTTCCTCGGCTGTTTTCTTTTTTTCCGCAGGCAGCCACGACATCATCGCCCGTAATTGTTCGCCCACTTTTTCAATCGGGTGCAGTTTTGCGCTCTCGCGCAGCGCGGCAAAATTCGCGCCGCCGGTTTTGTTCTCTTTAATCCATTCTTTCGCGAAGCTGCCGCTCTGGATCTTCTTCAGCACTTTCCTCATCGCTTTCCGCGTCGCTTCTCCGACAACCATTTCGCCGCGCGTCAGATCGCCATACTCTGCCGTGTTCGAAATGGAATAGCGCATGCGGCTCAAGCCGCCTTCGTAGATGAGGTCGACGATCAGCTTCATCTCATGCACGCACTCGAAGTAAGCGATCTCGGGAGCGTAGCCGGCCTCGACCAGCGTCTCAAAACCTTTCTGCATCAGCGAAGTCAATCCGCCACACAGCACGGCCTGCTCCCCGAAGAGATCGCTCTCGGTTTCTTCTTTGAAAGTGGTCTGCAGCACGCCGGCGCGCGTCGAACCGATGCCATGCGCATAACTAAGCGCGAGTTCATGCGCGCGTCCGCTCGCATCCTGGTGGATGGCAAGCAGCGAGGGCACGCCTCCGCCCTGTGCATACACACGGCGCAGCAAATGGCCCGGGCTCTTCGGCGCGATCATGACCACGTCCACGTTTTTCGGAGGCTTGATGGTCTTGAAGTGAATCGCGAAGCCGTGCGAGAAGCCGAGAATCTTTCCCTTGCGCAGGTGCGGCTTGATGGCCGATTGGTAGAACTCGGCCTGGGTCTCATCAGGCGTAAGAATCTGGATCCAGTCGGCGCGCTGGGCGGCTTCCGACGGAGCAACCACGGTCATGCCATCGGCGAGCGCCTGCTTGGCCGAGGAGCGCTCGGGATCGAGCCCGATAATTACGTCATATCCGCTGTCGCGGAGGTTCTGCGCCTGCGCGTGTCCCTGCGATCCGTAACCGAAAACGGCGATGGTCTTGCCTTTGAGCGCGGAAGGATTGGCATCATTTTGATAGAAGACTGTGGCCACTGGAGTACTCCTTATCGATATATAGGTTGGCTAGAAGGCCGAATAGCGTCGAAAAAACAATAAACCGACCGATCGGTCGGTATAAGGAATCCTATCTATCTGAACCCCTGGATGTCAACCGTTGGTGTCTCAGCTTCACGAAATCACCGCCAAGGAAACGAAGTCACACGAAGGAAAACCCAATCGTGAAGTGAGCCATTGTCGTCTAGCTGCTTTTGCCCTCCCCTCCTGGACGGTCTTTTGGAATCAAAGACTTAGCGGTTGTTTTTTCCCAGGTCTTTGAAGAATAAGGACTTACTTGTAAAGTATTTATTTGTCAAAGACTTAGGTCATTTGATCAATAAATAACTGACAAATTCTTGGAACTGTGAAAGAATGAATCTATGGGCGGGATGCGGGCGGTTCGGCGAAACTTTTCTGGGCTGGAGCGGCGGCGGATGGAGGCGGCTCGGCTGTTGCGGGAGGGCGTTTGGCAGGCAGAGGTAGCGCGGCGAGTGGGGGTGCGGCGGCAGTCGGTGGGCGCGTGGGCTAAGAAGATTCGGCGGGGAGGGGTATGGGCGCTGAAGGCGGGGCGATTGGGAAGACCACGGAAGCTGCATCAAGAACAGTTGAGGCGGGTGGAGAAACAGTTGGAGCGTGGTCCGCAGGTGATGCGGTCGAGGAAGTGGACGGTGCGGCGGGTGGGAGAGTTGATTGAACGGGAGTGCCGAGTGCGGTATTGCGCGGCCGGGGCTTGGGGAGTGTTGCGCGGGATGGGGTGGAAGTGGAGGGGCGGCGGCAGGGGGTGGAGGAGGGAGGTTAGAGGTTAGAAACTATACATGCCGGGTAGGGGCGCAGATAGCACCAATGCCAGGGCCTACTCACGCCGCCAGATGCTAAGCGCAGGTGCTCCCTTGGCCAGAATCCCTAATGTGGCTGACGCCGGCGCCTGGATACTTGGTGGCGTTGGTTCGTCCGGTCCGTTCAGGCTCTCGTCTCCTAGCTCTTCCTTTTTTTCCCTTTTCTGTCCCGCCTTCAGGCTTTGATTTGGAACGGTCTCGTAGGCATATCCCGTCAACAATCCTGCGACAACTCCGTCAAAACATTTCACGTTCAATCGCGCCCAGCCGTAATGCACCTCGCCGCTGATCATAAATTTCAGGCCAAGATAGTGATCGTGCGGGTACTGAAACTGGCCATAGCAGTGTTTCCACCGATCGGATCGGTTCAAATTTGCGGATGCTCGGGCCATAAAGAGCGAGGCGGAAACGAATTTGCCCGAGGGCCCAATTGAATATCCGGCCTTAAGGGCGGAAGCAAAGGGCAGGTGGTCAAAACCTATGTACCCTTGAACTCCGTTCCCAGTCTGAGCGGGGGACACATGAGCGTCGCCCGCCCGGACACTGCCAAAAGATGAGTTCCTATAAGTCCATAATGTGAAATCGGTCGTGCCATCGCCAGTCAGGTCCAGATTATAGAATCCAATGCTCTGTCTCGCCGGCGTGTAAATGATCTCGGCCTCGCTCGACTGTGCCAGCGCCAGCATGGATACTCCCGCTGCGCTCGCTGCCAGCGCATATAGGTGCAAATGCTGATGGAGGGAATCGCGAGCGTGGGCTTGCTTCGAGGGACGTTCAGAGGTCTTCACAGGAGCCTCCTTTAGGTCTTTCGATAGGCGACCCTAACTTTACGCTTGCTCCTCCCACGTGTCCAGACAACTTACGCTGGGTCTCGGAAAAGCGACCGTCGCGATGGCCGGTTGGAATTTTTCATCACAACTGGACGGTGTGAGAGTCGGAATGGACTGTTAGTTCCCGGGCTGGGTTCGGGGAATCAGGGAGTGGGTCGAGGAAATCAGAGTCAACGGCAGCGGACAGGAGTGTCCGCTCCACATGGGTCACGGGGAGAGTGCCTTGACGGTTCGCTGGGAGTGTCGGATGTGTAACTTATGGCAGAAAGTTGTGGGACATGATACCAGGAAGAGGTTCAAAACTCGAAATACGCTCCAGCACGCGTAGGGTGAGCACCGCCCTCGGTTCCGGTCGCCAATCCCGTTGCTGGGAGCAAGCCTTGTTCAAGCCCGTGCAGGCTTTCCCACGCGGCTTCGGTCAGTGCCGGGTCGGCGCCGACAATGTCTCGGATCATTTGCCATGCGGCGAGATTGAGCGCGCCCTCCGGCGCCGGACCCATGGCGAGTGAAACCGAGCATTGCGGGCAAAAACAAATCCGCTGTGCCGGAGATTTTTGGCGCGGCCTTACTCCCACCGTCTGCGCAAACAGGAATACGGCAACCGATTTTTGTCCGGCCTCAAGCTCGCGACTGCAGCGAAGACAATACAGGTTATCCAAAAGACCCATCCCAGGTTCAGAAATCTATTTACGCTACTTTCTCCAAGGCGCTGCCGGTTGCACAAGTATGCAGAAGGATTCCGGCAAGAGAGCGAGTGCGGAGAGCGCGAACCAAGCTTTGCTCTAGCCAGAACGTGACAGCATCGCGCACTCTACTGCAATGGGGCTCGAAAGATCCGTAAAGATTTCACGAACGTCGAGATTGCTGGGGCGCCAGGAGGTCGCCGCGGTTTGTTACCGCGTGCGCAAACGCGGCATTGAATTCCTGCTGGTTCAAACCCGCGGCGGACGCTGGATTTTTCCCAAAGGCGGCGTGGAACCCGGCCTGACGCCCGCGCAATCCGCTGCCCTCGAGGCTTTTGAAGAAGCTGGCGTTCATGGGCGGATGGAGGCAATTTCCTTTGCCCGCTACTTCAAAAGACGGGAACCGGCAAGGGCGGCAAATGACATGCGCGCCAGATCTGAGCGAGGAGAGCCGAGTGTCATGGCTCATCTCTGCGAAGTGTCAAGGCTCGAGCCGCCGCAGGAATCGAATCGAAACCCCAGTTGGTTTTCGGCCGAAAAGGCGAAACAAAGGCTGCTCAAAGACCGTGCACCCGAGTTTGGCGCCGAACTCGTTCGCGTGGTCGAGCGCGCATTGTCGCGGATTCGGCGGCTGAAGGCCAGCGCCCGCCACACCGCCGATCGCAGGCACTGCGACGGCCTGCAAAAAGTCCGATTTGAATTTCATGAAGACGGGGCCGTGCACGACGATCTCAGGAAGGCCGTGCTCGCGCGCTACATTCTCCGCCAGCCGGGCGCGGTCGAGGAAATCCGCCGGCCAGTTCTGCGGTTGAGCAGCGGGGCGAATTCCACTGCAGAAACAGCCCGCAACATCACAGCGATTGACAGCGGACGGAGAGCAAATTTCTCGAAACCTGGCAACCTGGCCTCAAGCAGGCGCAAGGTCAGGGGATAACAGTTCTTCCGGCCGCCTTTGTTTCACGGGGAAGCACAGGCCAGGTTCTGTGATGCTGCAGTACTGCTGAGGAATGCGCTTCGAGGCGATGCGCTAGTAGAGCGCGAGCCCCATTCCGCGATACCATCTGTGGTGATGCTTCGCGAAGCTGCGATTGAACGTCGTCAGGAAGTCCGGCCAGAACCGCGCCAGGAAATTCTGCGCACCGCCGCTCGCCTCTTTCAGCAGCGCGGATACGATGCCACCTCCATGAACGATGTGGCTGCCGCGCTCAAGCTTTCCAAGGGCGGCCTTTATCACCACTTCCAGTCGAAGGATGAAATCCTGTTCCACATCATGTCGCACGCCATGCAGATCACCGAGGAACGGGTCATCAACGTGGTGCGCCGCATCGATGCGACACGCGCTGACGTGACAGAAGAGCGCCTGCGCACGTTAATTCGGCTGCACATTCAGGTTGTGCTCAGTCCCGCAGACCGGGAGATTACGGTGATGCTGCATGAGAATCATCCGCTGCCGCCGGCGCTGCGGCGCAAGATCAACGCCCGCAAAAAAGATTACCTGCATTTTGTCGAGCACCTCATCGCCGATGTTCAGCGCGAGGTCCAGCGCAAGCGCAATTCCGCGCCGTCGGCGGTTACACCGCGCGCCGCCGCTCTGGCGCTGGTCGGCATGATCAACTGGATCTACCAGTGGTATAAGCCCGACGGCCCGCTCACCGGAGATGCCATCGTGCAGCAGTATACCGAGATTTTTTTTCGCGGCGCGGTGGGCTAGGAGTAGAGACGCGGCTTGCCGCGTCTTTCCGCGAGCGTCCGAACTTCATGCGTCATTATTTTCATGTCGACGATTTGAATCATCAGCGCGGGGAGAAAAACAGACTTTATCTCGAATTCCTACGCGTCCCTGCCATGAGCGCTGGCGTGTACGTTCTGCCGAAGGGCGGGACCGATCCGCAGAAGCCGCATCACGAAGACGAGATGTACTACGTCGTTCGCGGGCGCGCGCGCATGCAAATAGGCTCGGAGCACGCCGAGGTGCGGTCCGGCTCCGTCATTTTCGTGGAGGCGGACGTGGAGCATCGCTTCTACGACATCCAGGAAGAACTCGAAGTTTTGGTTTTCTTCGCCCCTGCCGAGCAGGAATGAAAATTCCACAGCCCGAACACTGCGATTTGGATCTTAAACGTCGATTAGACCCCGATGCTGCGCTGTTGGACTTCTTCGGACGTAAGTCCGTAAATCGGCGGGGTCGGAATCTCCAGCATCGCCAGATATATATAGATCTGTCCGCGATGATGGATTTCATGTTCCGTCATCAAGCGCAGCCATTTCCAGACCGTAATGCTCGCCCCATCAGGAGTCGTACACTTTTTCGTTAGTCCTTCATCTCCCAGACGAGAAAGAATCTCGACCGTTTGTGTGTGAAGCGTATCACGGAAGGTCATTACGTTTTCGTAGCCATCGGCCAAGTCGCGACCGCAACCGGCGTATCGGCTTGGCTGGCCTTGAATGGTTTCCGCGAACAGGTAACGTTCGATGGCGGCAATGTGGCGAACTAAATCTCCGAGGGTGAACTTGCCGTCATGATACGACCACTCCAGTTTGTCGGGCGGAATGCATTGCACGACGCGGGTGGTACGTTGGTGGACCTTGTCGAGATATTCCAGGAACCAATCGAGGGTCAGCGTTGGCATGACTTGAGCCCCGAACGCTCTGTTAGATTCAGCGGACGTTGGCGGGACTCGCCGAAACCTGAATTTTTTTGCAGAGTGGAGTTGCGCGATCCCAAGGAGGCTGCGGGAAAAGTGCTTTCTCCTCCGCAGCGTGACCTCAGCGGCTAAAGCCGGCATTGAAAATAAGGCATTGATCGCAGCGGTAAACCGCTGCGCCACCCAAAAACAAGAACAAAGTCGAGTTTTTCAGCAAGTTCCCAGAAGAAGAACGGCCCGCAAGCTTTTCAGCCTGCGGGCTGCCCGGTGGACTGTTTGGGATTGACTGAGGTGGTCACTCTCGTGGCCCCTCGCTTCACTCCGGTGCCGGGCACAGCTTGTGTCCGGCGGATCAGACTTTATCTTCGTCAATCAGCCCATACTCACGGATGGTTTGCGAGAGAATGTTCTCGATTTCCCCGACCAAAGGTTCCTCGAGAACTCCGCTTAGAGCAACCGCCCTAAGACTCAGCCACCTCACCTGGTCTTGTACTACTACTGCAACTATGACTATCAGAACTTGTCATCCGACCACCTCCTTTCCGGTGTAAGGGCAGAGTACAAAAAAAGCTGGGTCGGCGTCAACGGCACGGTTGGGGTGTGCCGGAAGAAGCAACAGCTTGCAGTTCGCACGGCGCGGCGGGCGAGAGCCTGCCCTGAGCGAAGTCGAAGGGACGCCCGCCGGACAGCCGCCGGGACGGCGGCGCTACCCTCAGCCGTACAAATCGCGCGGTCACAGTATTGGTGGCGCAAATGGCCATTCTCTAGTAAACTAATCGCGAATATATGGTATTTGGCTGGCCACGGTTTCCATCCCCCAGAAACATCGTGGCAAACCCAGGTTTCTGCCGAGATTGCCAATGACAACCCTGCCGACAACTTTAAATCCATCTACGGTCCCTTCCGACCGTGACGCGCTTGCGCTTACGCAAAGCCGCGTAACCGAAGACTGGCTGGCGGTCTGGATCGGACTGTTCGTGTTCGCGCTGTCGTTGTCGCTCGTTGCCGGAATCGATCTGCTGGGATGGGCGGTCACCACCTCGGTTTGGACTCTCCCCGCGAAGGCCTTGGCGCCCGCGTCCAAGCTCTATGCTCATCTGCCCGCTTCGCTCTCGCTGGTGGCAACCTATTTCTTTTTGCTGGTGGTGCTGCTGGTGGCGGCGAAAGCCCTGCGCGCCGATCTTAAGCGCTTCGCGGCGGGCTTTACGGCGATTTTCATCGTCAGTTATGCCTGCTGGTTCCTGGGAAGTTGGGCCTACATTGCGGCTACGCCAGACAAGCGCGCCGGGTTGAAAATCGCATGGTCACTCAACCTCACTAACGAATCGGGATTCATCATCGCTTTGCTGGCGGGATTGATCGTCGGCAATTTCCTGCCGGCCGTTGCCCGCGCGATCAAGGAGGCAGTCCGCCCTGAGTTGTACATCAAGACCGGCATCGTGATTCTCGGCGGATTTTTGGGGATTGCCGCACTGGAGCAGCGGCAACTGGCAACTTCGGTCATCTTCCGCGGTATTTGCGCCATCATCGAGGCTTATCTGATTTACTGGCCGATTGTGTACTTCATCTCACGGCGCTATTTCGGATTCAGCCGCGAATGGGCCGTGCCTCTGGCTTCCGGCATTTCGATTTGCGGTGTGTCGGCGGCTATCGCTACCGGCGGCGCGATTCGGGCGCGGCCGATCGTGCCGATCATGGTTTCGTCGCTGGTCGTGATCTTTTCGGTTATTGAACTGATGATGCTCCCCTTCGCGGCCCAGTATTTCCTCTATAAGCAGCCCATGGTCGCGGGCGCCTGGATGGGACTGGCCGTCAAGACTGACGGTGCGGCGGTGGCCAGCGGCGCGATCACTGACGCTCTGATTCGCGCCAAGGCGTTGGCCGCCACTGGAGTGATTTATCAGGCCGGTTGGATCACGGGCGTCAGCGCGACGGTAAAGGTATTCATCGATGTCTTCATCGGCGTGTGGGCGTTTATTCTGGCCTGGATTTGGTCGGCCAAGATTGAACGCCGCACGGGAGATAAAGTCAAAGTCGCCGAGATCTGGCAGCGTTTCCCGAAATTCATTCTGGGTTACGTCGCCACCTTCCTGATCGTGCTCGGGATCGGCATCGCCGCTCCGGGCCTGATCCCAAAAGTGAAAGCCTCGATGGGGCAAGCCAATCTGTTTCGCGCCATCTTTTTTCTGATGACTTTCTTCGCCATCGGAGTGCTCTCCAATTTCCGCAAATTGTGGCAGGAGGGCATTGCCAAGCTGGCCGCGGTCTATGTGCTCTGCCTGTTCGGATACATCAT
The DNA here is from genome assembly GCA_049592035.1 of Terriglobales bacterium. Classification (GTDB taxonomy): domain Bacteria; phylum Acidobacteriota; class Terriglobia; order Terriglobales; family Acidobacteriaceae; genus Acidiflorens. The sequence goes on along the minus strand of JBAWFQ010000124.1, from coordinate 64,145 downwards.
TTGGGTCGGCCTGCTGATTTCGTGGCTGTTCTTCCACGGAGTGCTGCCGCCGGTTCTAAAGGGATGACGTTAAGAGGATCGGTCATCGGGTGATCGGGCCATCGGGTGATCGAACGAAGAGCGCAAGAGGATGAGGTTGAAAAGGTGAATATGACAGAACCCCGGGTAGGCGAAGAACTGAAGAAGATGGAAAGTGAGTACGAGCCGTTGCTTCCAGTGGAACGCAAGCTGATTTGGTACACGTTCACCACGGGAATCGTACTGCTGGCGATTTTCGTGCTTATGAGCCGCTGGTTTGTCTGAATTCCGATGTCCGGCCCCTAAAGGGGCATCTGGTTTCAAACGACTTGCGGTATCGCTAAAGCGATACCCTGATACGAAACAGCGATACCCTGATACGAAACAGCGATACCCTGATGCGAAACAGCGATACCCTGATACGAAACTTAGTTTTTTCAGCATACTGTTAGGTTTGTCTGACTCAGGTTTGTTTGACTCAGGTGATGCAACCCGCCACTCTCCCCCTGCAACTAAAGAATTAGTTACCTTTTGGCGCTGGGAGCGTCTAAGGGTGCAGGAGGGCGTCCCGTGCCGCCGAGACAATCGGACACTTTGACCGAAGCCGAGCTGCGGATCATGAACGTGCTATGGGAGATGGGATCGGGCACGGTCCAGCAAGTCCTTGATTCTATTACTCAAACTCCAGTATTGGCATATAACTCTGTCCTGACCACGATTCGTGTTCTGGAGAGAAAGGGCTATTTGAAACATCTAAAGGATGGGCGGGCGCATGTGTATACGCCGCTGGTCGGCCAGCAGGAAGCGAAGCGCTCGGAGATTCGGCATCTGGTGAGCCGCTTTTTCAAGAACTCTCAGGAGCAACTGGTCTTGAACCTCCTGGAAGATCAGGGTATTGGGCAAGAGGAAATCGATCGTCTGCGGGAGATGCTGATTCAGAGGGACGCGAAATGAGCTGGCTATTCTTATCCTCATCATTATTCCTATCTTCATCCCTATCCCTGCAGAGCGCGGCGCAGATATCGATCGAGCGCATTCTGAACGCGCTCCCCGAAGGCGTGCTGATCGCAGTTTTTGCGTGGGTGTTGCTGCGGGTTTTGCGGAAACAGAATTCGGGAACACGGTTTGCCGTCTGGTTCCTGGCATTGCTTACGGTCGCCGCGCTCCCTGTGTGGGGTGGTTTTGGTGATGGCCGGGCGCTGATGGGCCCCGGGGTGACGTGGGGACGCCTCCACCCCGCGATTACTATCCCGGGGACCTGGGCGCTTTTCGTTTTCGTGGCGTGGGCGCTGGGAGCGTCCGTGGCGATGGCACGTTTGGCGGTTGGGCTTTGGCATTTGCGACGGCTGCGCCAGAGTTGCACTCCGGTGGTTGCGGCCGAGCTTGATCCGATCGTGCGGAAAACGGTCGAGGCCATTGAGGCTTCGATTTCAATCGCGGCAGGGCTCCATCGGTCAAAGTCTGTAACCGTGGCCACGTCCGAGTGCGTGCGCGTGCCTGCTGCCATCGGTTTCTGGAAGCGCACGATTATCCTGCCGGCGTGGGCTTTGCGCGAGTTGCCGGCTGAGGATCTTAACGTCATCCTGTTGCACGAATTCGCGCATCTGCGGCGCGGCGATGACTGGACCAATCTCATTCAGAAAGTCGTGCACGCTCTGTTCTTCTTTCATCCCGCAGTGTGGTGGATTGAACGCCGGCTCTCGGTGGAACGCGAAATGGCTTGCGATGATGCCGTGCTCGCTGAAACCGCCAACCCACACGGATACGCCACCTGTCTGGTCTCGCTGCTGGAAAAAAGTCTGGCGCATCGCCTCGCAGGCAAACACCGCGCAGATAAACAATGGGCGATGGCCCAGGCCGTGGTTCGCCGCGCGCACGAGGCTTCGCTGCGCCTGGCACAGATTCTCGACTCCAACCGCCCCATGGCCACGCGGGTTTGGAAACCGGCGCTGGGCATGGTTGGAGCTTTTGCCGTGGTCTGCCTGCTGGCGCTGCCGTTAGCGCCCCAGTTCGTCGCGTTTGATCGTGTGGGTGATCGTGTGGGGACGGACGCATTCGTCCGTCCCAGCCGAGCGCAGCTCGGCGGCAACCAGCTCCAGTCCTCGCTGTCACCCGCGGTGGTAATTCCCGCTGCTTTGCGCACCGCTGAGTCCCCCGTGGGAGTGACACCCAAAACGACCAAGGCCAAAGCTATTCCTGCCCGTGCTCAGGCCGCGCCTCAGCTTGCTCCTGCTGGGGTAGTTTCCGCAGGCATGAACGAGGCGTGGCCGCTTGAACAAATAATGCCAATCAGCGCGCGCGCGGATCAGGGAATCGTGCCCCAATTTCCGGCGCCCGAATTTCGCACCGTGGTCTTTTTTGAAACCACGCAGTATGTAACGTCCGATTCGACATTGCGGAGAGTGCAGGTGTGGCACGTGATGTTGCTGAGCGCTGAACGTGAGCGCTTGGCGAAAGTGCCCGTGGCCAAGTCGCTGTAGCACGCAGGCAAAAAATTTTGGAGTTTAGCAACTACAAATTTAGTTGCGGATCGAACCAAGGAGAAAAGAAATGAAGATGTGGATCGAAAGTTGGAAGGCACGTTGTAAAGCAGCGACGACCAGGCGGTTGTTGGTGGCCGTGTTGGCCATTGCGGCAGTGGGGTCGGTGGCAACATTCAATTTTGCGAAGTCGGCAAAGGCCGCGGCGGCTCCTGCTCCGGCGGCGGCGGCTCTGGATGACAACAGTGTCGAGGCACTGCTAACTCTCGACCGCGCCATGGAAACGCTGGCGGCGCGAGTTACCCCGGCCGTCGTGAACGTCACGGTCGTATCGAAGGGCAACCCGCAGCAGAGCGAAATGGAAGGCATGCCCGACATGCAGCAGTTCTTTGGACCAGGCGGTCCTTTCGGCCGTCAGATGCCGTCGCCTCAGAACCGGATGGAGCACGGCCTGGGCAGCGGCGTGATCATCTCTCCCGACGGATACATCGTCACCAACAATCACGTGATTGACGGAGCGGTCGATATTCGCGTCACCATGAGCAACCGTGAAGTGCTGCCCGCGAAGTTGGTTGGCGCCGACCCGTTGACCGATCTCGCGGTCATCAAGGTGGATGGAAAGAACCTGCCGAGCGTGCCTTGGGGGAACTCGGCCGATCTGCACCCGGGACAGACGGTGCTGGCGTTCGGCAATCCGTATGGATTTCGTTTCACGGTGACCCGCGGCATCATCAGCGCGCTGAATCGTCCGAATCCCGATGCGAGCGACCGCCGCAAGCCGGGCGAATTCATTCAGACTGACGCCGCCATCAATCCCGGAAACTCCGGTGGAGCGCTGGTGGATGCGCGCGGCGAGCTGATCGGAATCAATACCTTCCTGATTTCATCCTCGGGATCGTTTTCTGGCATGGGTTTTGCGATTCCAACGCAGATTGCCCAGCCCATCGTGGACACATTGATTCGCGACGGCAAAATAACGCACGCGTTTATCGGAATCCAGATCTCCGATCTGACTCCCGACAACGCCAAGTTCTTCGACATGAAAAAAGCTGAGGGAGCGCTGGTGGCGGACGTTCAACCGGACGCGCCGGGAGCGAAAGCGGGCTTGAAAACCGGAGACGTGATTACCGAAATGGATGGAAAGCCCGTCACCGATGCCGGAGAATTGCAAATGAGGGTCGCGCAGAAACGGCCGGGTGACACGATCCATCTGCGGGTGGTGCGTGACAGCAAACCGACAACGATTGCCGTGACGCTTGAAACTCTCAGCGGAGACAAAGGCACTGAAGTCGCGGGCAGCGAGCACGGCAAAGGGCGTTGGGGATTGAGTCTGGCCGATCTGACTCCGGATGTTCGCAATGAAGTGCAAGCGAAGCCGTCCGTCCATGGCGCGGTCGTCGAGGATGTCAAACCCGGCAGTCCGGCCGATAATGCGGGCCTGCAGCGCGGGGACGTCATCATGGAAGTCAACCGGCATGCGGTAAAATCCGCCTCCGATGTGGTGCAGGAGTTATCCAGAGTTCCGGCCGGCAAGGATGCACTGGTACTGGTCTGGTCACAGGGTGGCAGCACCTTCCGGGTGTTGCATCCGTCGCAGGGCTAACGGGAAACAGCTAGAAAAACCCCGTTTGCGCGCCGCGTTCCACTCGACCTCCTGGCGGGTGGGACGCGGCGTGTTTTTTTGTTGGTTGGGGGAGAGCCGGGCGTCCCTTCGGCGAGTTCAGGGCAGACTCTACAGTTTGCTGAAAAACTTGGTTGCACGCCGCATCGCTCCCTCAGCGGCTAAAGCCGGCACTGAAATGAGGCTTTTATCGCAGCGGTAAACCGCTGCGCCACCCAAAAGCAAAATCAAAAGCGGTAAACCGCTGCGCCACCCAAAAACAAGACGAAGATCGAGTTTTTCAGCAAACTGTCTTGCCCGGCCACTGCACAACTGGACGGGCGAGGACGCCCGTCACTCCGCTGTTGCCGCTGATGCACTCCATCAACAATTCGAATTGGACTTCACCCGAACCGAAGGCTAGAGTTTTGAGATAGCTATCGTCAAAAATGCAACCTTGAAACAGCAGTTTCGCCATCCTATGTACACGGTGGTAATCAACATTTTCACCGCCAATGTGGAGCAGTACGTTGTCACCCGATAAAATAGCATCATAAGGACGCTTCTAACCGGTTTCGGGGGCGCTGGAATCTTGACGGAATTGCGCAGGATTGGGTTGAGTTCGCGGTGGGAGCCGAGCTGCGCTCGGCTGGACAGACGAGGGCGTCTGTCCCTACGCGAGCTCTTGGATCCTAAGAGCAATAAGTTCTCAAGTTCGTTGAAACGCAGCTTGACTGAGAGCTGAGAACTGAGAACCGAGAGCTGTTTTTTAAGACTGGAGACAAGATTTTGGATCGATCGGATGAGCTAGTTCAGGATCAGGAACACGCGACCTGTTCTCTCGCGGCCAACTTTGTGCTGACCTGGGACGAAATCGCGAACCTTGCGGCCGAACCGGGCAAGCCGGCCGAGACCCTGATGAACGTGGTCGCCTTGATTGCCCGGCGGTTTGGCACCGATGTTTGCTCGGCCTACCTGCTGGAACCCGACCGCGCCAATCTCGTTCTGGCCGCAACCCTCGGGCTGCGCCAGGAGTCCGTCGGCAAGCTGCGCATGGCAGTCAATGAAGGACTGGTCGGCCTGGTCGCGGAGCAGGTTCGTCCGGTAGCCGTGGAAAAGGTCAGAAGTCATCCCCGTTTCAAATACTTCAGCGAAGCCGGCGAGGATGATTACCAATCGTTCCTGGGAGTTCCGCTCATAGATCGTGGCGTGCTGCAAGGAGTCCTCGTGGTCCAAACCACGGAGCCACGTGTTTTCCCGGAAAATGAGATTCGTCTGCTCACCGAGGCGGCGAACCGGGTTGCGCACATTGTGAGCGAAGCTCGTACGCTCGACCGCTTCATCGCACCTGCGCAGGAACGGCTCTGGGCGCTGGCCCGCAATCTGTGGTGGAGCTGGGACCACGACTCGGCGGGCTTGTTTCGCGAGATCGATCCCTTGCGCTGGAGTCAGCTCAACCACAGTCCGGTCGCGCTGCTGAATGAGTATCCTCTCGAAAAGCTCGAGGCGCGCGCCGGCGAACTCGCCCTGCATGGGCGGATCAACTATGCTTATCGCCGCCTGCGCGAGTACGAAGAAGCGGAGCGGACCTGGGGGGCGCGTCACGCGGGAGTGCTGCGGCCCCGTCCCGTCGCCTATTTTTCCGCCGAATTTGGCGTCCACGAGTCTCTCCCCGTCTACTCGGGTGGACTCGGAGTGCTGGCCGGCGATCATATCAAGAGCGCATCCGATCTTGGCATCCCGCTGGTCGGCGTGGGCCTGTTTTATGGCCAGGGATATTTCCGCCAGCGCCTGGATCGCGACGGCTGGCAGCGCGAAGAGTACCTCGAAACCGATGTCAACCAGTTGGCCATGGAAACGGCCATCGGAACCAACGGCAGACCGGTTGTGGTGCAGGTTGATACGCGCCATGGTCCGATCTACGCGAAGGTCTGGCGCGTGAAAGTCGGCCGCTGCGATTTATTTCTTCTCGACTCCGACGTGGAAGGCAACGCCCCCGAAGACCGCGATATGACTTCGCGTTTGTACGGCGGCGACGGCCGCGTTCGCGTGCACCAGGAAATACTGCTGGGCGTAGGCGGTCTGCGCGCTCTGAGGGCGCTCGGCATCACGCCGGGGGTTCTGCACCTGAATGAAGGGCACAGCGGATTTGCGGTGCTGGAAGCCATTCGACAGCGCATGGTGGATGAGGGGATCAGCTTCGACAAGGCGATGCCGCGGGTGGCCCGCGAAGTGGTTTTCACGACTCACACTCCCGTGCCCGCCGGCCACGATCGCTTCGATGCCGATCTGGTCGAGGAACACCTCGGACCTCTGCGCGAAAGCCTCGGTCTTTCGAAGGAAAGTTTCATGGCCCTCGGACGCGAACATGCCGATAGCGACGAACGTTTCTGCATGACGGTGCTCGGCCTGAAGCTCTCGCGGCGCGCCAATGCAGTTTCCTCGCTGCACGGCGAAGTTTCCCGCGCCATGTGGACCGGGCTCTCTCCGGGGAAAACCGAAGACACGGTTCCCATCGGACACATTACCAACGGCGTCCATGTCCCGTCATGGCTGGCACCGCAAATGTTCCGCCTCTACGATCGCCATCTCGGCACGGGATGGCAACTGCACAGTAGCGAGGCAAAAATCTGGGAAGGGATTGACGACGTCGACGACGGCGAGCTCTGGGAGACGCATTGCAACCTGAAGTCCGGGATGATTCAATTTGTGCGCCGCCGCGCCGTTAAGCAGGCCGCACGTCGCGACGAGCCACGCGAAGTGTTGCAGCGACTGGAACGTGTGCTCAGTCCCGATGCGCTCACCATCGGATTTGCGCGCCGTTTTGCCACCTACAAGCGCGCCAATCTGATTTTGGCCGACGTGGAAAAATTGGCCAGCATGGTCAATGACCCAAAACGCCCGGTGCAGTTCGTGTTTGCCGGCAAGGCGCATCCTCTCGACGAACCCGGCAAACGCGTCCTGCAGCAGATTGCGCAACTGATGCGCGATCCGCTGTTTTCCGACAAATTCGTGTTCGTCGAGGATTACGACATCAACGTCGGCCGCCATTTCGTGCAGGGCGTGGATGTCTGGCTGAACAATCCGCGGCGTCCGCTGGAAGCCTCGGGAACCAGCGGCCAGAAAGTCGTTTTGAACGGCGGCCTGAACCTATCCGTTCTCGACGGCTGGTGGGCGGAAGCCTACGACGGCTTGAATGGCTTCGCGATCGGCAACGGCCGAACCCACTCCGATATGAATGTACACGACACTCGCGACGGCGAAGATCTGATGCGTGTGCTGCGCGACGAAGTAATTCCGCTCTATTATCAGCGCGATCGCGACGGTCTTCCCCGCGGCTGGATCCAGCGCATGAAACGCACGATCCGCACCCTGGGCTGGCGTTTTAACGCTGACCGCATGGTGATGGATTACACACTGCGCTGCTACGTTCCAGCGGCCGGCGGCACGTCGAGCGACTTGCGGGTAAGACTGTAAAAACGATTCTTCTCGTGGAGCGCCGGGCGTCCCTTCGGCAAGCTCAGGGCAGGCTCCCGCCCGGCCGCCCCCCGCCCATTCTTCGACAGTCGACTTCCGGCTGTCGGCCCTGGCGATTGATTGGTTGTCGATCCATTGAACCGAAAGATTCTTCCACCGCGATTTTGACTTGACACTTCCGCCCAGCCATTTAATATAGATGAATATTTATGCATCATAATGGATAAATATGCCTTCACGGAGAAAGTAAGGCGATGACAAATCGGGAGGACTTGACGAAATTCTGATGGCGGCCAAACTTAAAACCGCGGTTCTGGGCGCGACCGGCTACTCCGGCCTGGAACTCGCCCGCCTGCTCGGACGCCATCCCCGCACCGACGCGCCCTTGCTCTTGCGGCGCACGGCAGAAACGAAGACAGATGCTTCCGGCGGACATGCTACCGGATTGCTGCACATTTCCGGCAATGGCCACTTGCCCGCACAGCCGTTTTCCTGGTCGGCGTTAGAGAAGCGTGGCGTGAAACTGTTGTTCCTGGCTACACCGCACTCGGTTTCGCGCGAACTTGTCCCAGAGGCCATCGCGCGTGGCCTGCGAATCGTCGATCTCAGCGGAGCCTGGCGGTTGAAAGATGAACAGCATCGCGCCATCTATGGCTTCAAAGATTCCAACGCGCAAACTGCGGCGGAACTTACCGAACGTGCCGTATATGGTTTGCCGGAACTGAATGCAGACAAACTCCCGTCGGCCGCTTTGGTTGCGAATCCCGGATGCTATGCGACTTCCGTGATTCTGGCGCTGGCGCCGCTGCTTTCGGCCGACCTGGTGGATCGCGATCGCGGCATCATTGCCGATTCGAAGTCTGGCGTATCCGGCGCGGGGAAGGAGCCCACGGCGCGCACTCACTTCGTCTCGGTGGCAGATAATTTTTCCGCCTACTCGGTTTTCGCGCATCGTCACACCGGCGAGATCCTCGAGCAATTGGCGCTCAACTCGCCGCAGTTGATTTTCACGCCCCATCTTTTGCCGATTCCGCGTGGGATTTTGTCCACGATTTATGTGTACCTAAAACGCAAAATGACGGCAGACGAAATCCAAGGCTGCTTCCACGATTTCTACAAGGGCAAGCACTGGGTTCGTGTTTTCCCGGTATCGAGTTTGCCGGAAATTCAGTTTTCGGTGCATACCAACTATTGCGACCTCGGTTTCTGTCTCGCGCAGGATGGCCGCCGGCTCATCGTGGTTTCGTGTCTCGACAACCTGCTCAAAGGCGCAGCCGGACAAGCCGTACAAAATATGAACTTGATGTACGGATGGGACGAGACGGAGGGTCTGCAGTGAAAATTGTCGTTAAAATCGGCGGCGCGGCGCTAGAAGACAAGCCGATTCTTCAGAAATGTGCCAAAGCCGTGGTGCAGCTGGCCGAAGACGGACACCAGGTCGCCGTGGTGCATGGCGGCGGCAGCGCGCTCACACGAACGTTGAAACTGCTCGGCAAGAAAAGCGACTTCGTCCACGGACTGCGCGTGACCGACGCCGAGACGCGCGACGTTGCTCTGATGGTGCTGGCCGGCATCGTAAACAAAAGCCTGGTGGCGGCGATTGCTGCGGCCGGATGTCCCGCCATCGGCCTTTGCGGCGGAGACGGAGGCGTCTTTCGCGCCCGCAAAAAACAGGACGCGGAATACGATTTGGGATTTGTCGGCGAAATTTGTTTTTCCGAGCCGCGCTGGCTCAAAGCTATCTGGGCGGAAGGCGGCATTCCTGTGCTCTCTTCGCTCGCCCTCGGCGGCGACGGCCAGTACTACAACGTGAACGCCGACCAGATGGCCGCTGCCTGCGCCATAGCCTGCGAGGCCGATGCGCTGATTTTTCTCACCGACGTTGCCGGCGTAAAGCAAGCTGACGGTTCGGTGATGGCGCGGCTGGATACGCATCAGGTGGCTGGTCTGATTGAGGAATCGGTGATCAGCGGCGGCATGATGCCAAAGCTCGAAGCCTGTACGCAAGCTCTCAAATCGGGCGTGGGACGCGTGCGCATCCTGCCCGCGTCGCAAGCCGAAATGCTGCCGCTCTTTTATTTCACCAAGCTCGAATGCGGCACCGAGGTACTCAGAGCATGAGCCTCGCCTCTGTTTCCCGCATGGAAGCGAAGCTCCTGCTTCCCACCTACGAGCGTCAGCCCATTCTTTTTGTGCGCGGGCGCGGCGTGTATCTTTGGGATTCCGAGGGCAAGCGCTATCTCGACTTCCTGAGCGGAATCGGAGTCAACGCGCTCGGCCACAACCACCCGCGTATTCAGGCGGCGATCAAGCGGCAGGCCGCGCGTTTGATCCATGTTTCGAATCTTTTCTTCCACGAATATCAAGCGGAACTCGCGCAAATACTGACCGAAATCTCCGGACTCGATCGCGCTTTTTTTTGCAACAGCGGGACCGAAGCCTGGGAAGGCGCGCTCAAACTCGCTCGCGCGTTCGCGCAAATGAGCAATAAGAACGGCAGCAAATCGAAGACGCGCATCCTCGCCATGGAAAACTCTTTTCATGGACGCACCTTCGGCGCACTAGCTACCACCGGCCAGCCGAAATATCGAGCTCCGTTCGTTCCTCTGGTGCCGGGAGTAACTTTCGTCAAGTTCAATGACCTGGACGACCTGCAGCGAAAATTTGATTCGAGTGTCTGCGCCGTTTGCATCGAGACCATTCAGGGCGAGGGAGGGATTTGTCCCGTCGACAAGGAATTTCTCGAACTGGCGTCGAGCTTAACGAAAAAGAGCGGCGCATTGCTCCTGCTCGACGAGATTCAATGCGGCCTCGGCCGCACCGGACGCCACTTTGCCTACCAGCACTATGACGTGTTGCCGGACGTGGTCACCGTTGCCAAGCCGCTGGCGTGTGGCCTGCCGCTTGGCGCCATCCTCACCACGAAACGAGTTGCGAGTTGCATTCACCCAGGCATGCACGGAACCACATTCGGCGGAGGTCCGTTGGCCTGCGCGGTTGCCATCGAGTTCTTGCGTGAGGAGAAGAAATTGCTGAAGCACGTGCGCGCGCTGGGCGAATATTTTCACGCGGCGCTCGAATCGCTCGACAAGAAACACAAAGCGATTCAGGACGTCCGCGGAGCCGGCCTGATGCAGGCCGTGGAAGTGGACTCGCCAGAACTGGCCAAAGCTGTGGCGAGGCAACTGCTGCAGCAAGGAATTATCATCAACCGCACGCACGAAACCGTGCTGCGATTTTTGCCGCCCTACGTCATACAGAAGAAGCACGTAGATCAACTGGTTCAGGCATTGGATGCGGCGTTGCACAAAAATGCGGAGTTCGAACAAAAGCCGAAGAAAGAGAAAACCGTCACGCGGCGGTCGAAGGAGGCCCATGCGCACGCGTGAGGCGGTTCTTCCCGATGCCGAGCAGATTCACGCGCTCATCGCGGCCTATTCCGGCGATGGCACTTTGCTGCCGCGCTCGCTGGCGGAAATCTGCGAGAACGTCCGCGACTTTGTCGTCCTCGAGCACGACGGGCGTATCATCGGCTGCGGCGCTCTTCACCTCTATGGCGTGCACCTGGCCGAGATTCGTTCGATTACCGTCGATCCCGCCAGCCAAAGCAGCGGCGGCGGCCGGCGCCTGGTCAAAGCGCTTCTGGCGCAAGCGGAAAAACACAAAGTCAGCTGTGTGTGTCTGTTTACGCGCATTCCGGAATTTTTCTCGCGCATGGGATTCACCGTCGCCAATCACGAGGATCTTCCCGACAAGATCCACAAAGATTGTTACAAATGCCCACGGCTCTATCGCTGCGACGAAGTGCCGATGGTTCGCGGACATCTGCCCACGTTTGCAATTTTGCCGGCGCCCAAAAACTGGTTGAAGATTCAGGCATGACCGCGCTGCGGATTGACCTAAGACGTTCTCCCGAACAAATTCGTTTGCCAAAGGGTTTTTCTTTTTCCGCCGTCGCCGCCGGCATTAAAGTCAGCGGCCGTCCCGACCTCGCCCTTGCAGAAGTCGATTGCGGTACGGCAGCGACCGCGACCGCATTGTTTACGAAGAACCGCGTAGTAGCCGCTCCCGTGGAAGTGGGCCGCGCGTCGTTGCAATCGAGCGGCGGAAAGGTTCGCGCCGTCGTGGTGAATTCCGGCAACGCCAATTGCGCCACTGGGCGCGGGGGCATTCAGGCCTGCGAACAGGTTTGCCGCGCAGCCGGAGCCCTGCTCGGAGTGCCCGCTTCCGAAATTTTCCCCTCCTCCACCGGAATCATCGGAGTGCGCCTGCCCGCAGAAAAAATTCGCGCCAAGTTGCCGGAGCTCATCGCCGCGCGATCCGCGAGCCAGCGCGGCGTTGTCGCTTTTGCCCACGCCATCATGACCACCGACACGCGGCCAAAGATCGCGAGCGCTCGCTTCCAGGCAGGCGCAAAAGAAGTCACGATCTTGGGCATCGCAAAAGGCGCGGGCATGATCCATCCTCAGCTGGCGACTATGCTCGTCTATTTATTCACCGATGTCGGCGCAAGTTCACGCGAGTTACAGCCTCTTCTTCGCGAGGCTTGTGACCATTCGCTAACTTGCATGTCCATTGACGGCGACACTTCCACCAACGATACCGTGCTGCTGTTGGCGAGCGGCGCCAGTGGTGCGGGGGTAAGAGACGCCGGCACGGGAAAGAAGTTCTCCGCCGCGTTGACCGCCGTCTGCCAGTCCCTCGCCGAGCAGATCATCAGTGACGGTGAAGGCGTACAGCACGTCATCCGCCTATTCGTCGAGCAGGCGCGGAGCAGGGAAGAGGCACTGCTCGTGGCGCGGACGATTGCTCACTCGATGCTTGTTAAAACTGCGTGGGCTGGCGCCGATCCGAATTGGGGACGCATTCTTGCGGCCGTAGGAAGGTGCGGCGCGCCCATCGATCCGTCGCGCGTCCAGATTTTCATTGGCAATCAGAAGGTGTGCCGCAACGGAGTTGCCTGCGGCTTCAACGAGCGGCAAGCTCACCGCGATCTCGCGCAGCCGGTCTGCGATATTCGTGTGCAGCTTGGGCGCGGCCAGCACGCGGTGCGATTTCTCACTACTGACTTGACCGCCGAGTATGTGCGGATCAACGCCGACTATTCCACGTAGGGCGGTTTCTTTAGAAGCTGAACATCGCCTGCAATTCAATTCTGCGATTGGCCGCAGGACTCGAGAATGCTCCCCCGGCCAGAGCAATCGACCTTCCGAAATCGGGTGAGCTGAGAACTCCGATGGGGGGAGCCGCATTGACCCGATTCAAAGCGTTCCGCGCACTCACGCTGAAGGTCAAGTTGTAGCGTCGACTAGAGCCCGGTCCCAGGTTAAAAGGGTTGCCGCCGCCCCCCATGCGCACGACTCCTCCCCCGCCACCACCGCCCCCCATGCGCACATGTCCTCCTCCCCCACCTTGTTGAGCCCCCTGCTTTGCGCCAACCTCCGGCCCGAAGCCGAAAGTTTTCGCCAGGCGCAGGTTCAGCGTGAACAGCGAGGGGCCGGTCAGGTAGTTAATCGGAATCTGCGTGTAGGGCGTGGTCGGAATTACGAAATGGCTGCAAGCGGCGGGTGTCGGAAAGGGGCATGTTCCCGCGGGATACGACCCGAAGGCAGGGCGGACGTTGAACTGCAAATCGTCGGCTAAGTCCTGGCCCACGGTAACGTTGTAGGGAGCCCCGGAATTGAAAATCATAAATGGGCTCAGACGAAACCCACGCGGCAGTCCGATCGTGCCGCCCATAAACACCCGATTCCGGATAGCAAAGGAAGCTCGCCCGTAATCCAGGCTCAAATCGCGCTGATCCGAGGGAAAGTTCCCGGCGCCGGAAGCGTCGCTGTTCGCATAATTCAGAGAATAGTAACCGAACAAAGAAAGCTTCGCACCCGCGCGGATGTTGAAATTGGTGATCAGCTGATTCTGCCGGAAGAGTCCATCGGAGGAGTATTGAAAGATGGCGGGATTGGGGAGCCCGGAGAACGGGTAGTTCGGTGGGACCGGTTGCGGGGCGTTGCTAACGATCGACAGAAGTTGGTGCACGCCGCGGGAATTCAGATAGGTGATTGTAACGTTGGCGATCTTTGTAACCTGTCTCTCCACGCTGAATGCGCTCTGCATAATGTAAGGCGCGTGCAGGCCTGGACTGATCTGGTAGATCGCCTGTGGCGCTGACGACGAGGTGGGTGCGACCGGATTGGGGGTATAGGCCGGATCGTCCACCACATACTGTTGCTGGGTCACGCCGTTCAAACGGTCCGCATTCAGAACCAGAGTGTTGCTAAATCGGTCGTAGAACAAGCCAAAACCGCCGCGCAAAACCGTCTTCGGAGCGCTCTTTCCGCCCCCTCCAATTCCCCACGCAAAACTCAGCCGCGGCGCCCAATCGCCATGATCGTGAATTGCATTTTGCGTTTCAAACCGCAGGCCGCCGCTGAGCGTGAGATTGGGTCGAACCTTCCAGTCATCCTGTACGTACAGCCCCGCATCCACCACCGTGACCGGCACGGTAGGCGCCGCGCCGGTTGGGCCATCGATGATTAGCTGGCTGGGCGTCTTTGGATCAGCCAGGTAATCCTGATACGAAGAGAAGGTATAGGTGCCGTTGAATCCAGCATTGGACGTATTGACTTCGTGAACTGCGCGCAGTCGCCCCCCAAATTTCAGAAAGTGATTGCCCTGCGCAATCGAAGTGTAATTCTGCAGTTCGTAATGATCCTGGTGGTCGGTCTGCGTTCCCGAACTCGCCCCTCCACGGGTGAACACCCCGAGCACATTGATACCTACGTCCGTACTCACTGGAGTCTGCCCACTGTTATCGCGCAGATACTGAAAGCGCGTCTCATTGATAGCCTTCGTGCTCAGCACTTGCGTGTCCGTGATCTGCACGGTGTGTTCCGTGGACAAGGTGTTGTACCCGGCTTCCGGCAGCACTTGCCCGCCAACACCGTTGTTCTGCCACGTATCGCGGTAATACTGGTAGCGCGCGGTGAGCGTATTGCTGGGCGTAAGTTGGTAGTCGATACGCGGGCCGATGTTCGTCCGGGTGCGCGGGTTGGCAACGCTCTCCTCCACGCCCGCCGCCGGCGCATCCACAATCGCGATTTCGTCGATGTCGCGACGCTGCACGTCGAGGAAAAATGACGTCTTCTTATTGATCGGCCCGCCGATGTTGCCCATATAGATCACGGAATCGTAGGGTGATTGCTCAGCGTCGCCGAGGAACGGGTTGCGCGTGTTGAATGCCGAGTCGTTGCCCACGACCGAGAACTGTCCATGGAATTTGTCCGTGCCTGGCTTGGTGAAGATTTCAATTCGTCCGTAGCCCAGCTTGTCGTATTCGGCCGAAAAGGGATTCTGATTGATGCGAATTTCGCGAATCGATGACTTCGGCGGAAGTTGTCCGGCGGTAAATCCATCGATGTAAAGCTGGCCGCCATTGGGACCGGCCGAAGGTCCGGCCAAAGCTTCCAGATCCGACTGCAATTCATCGGGATCGTCGGGAAGCGCTTCCAGATCCTTGCCGGTGAGCACGATCTGACTCGCGTTATTCGCGGGGTTGGTGTCGACTTGAGGAGTCTCTTCCTGGACCGTGATTTTTTCCTGGCGCACCGTAATATCGAGTGCAATATTGAATTGCGCGATTTGGCCCGCGGCCACGTTCACGCCACTTTGCACAAAGACGGCGAACCCCTGGGCGTTGGCTGTGACGGTGTATTGGCCCGGTGGCAGATTTCCGATTTCGTAACCGCCGGTTTTGTTGGTGGTGGCCGAATGTGTTGGTCCGCCGGAGACGAGCACCGCAACCGTCGCGTTCGCAACCACCGCGCCCGAGGGGTCCGTTACTTGCCCGCGCAAGGTTCCTGTTGCGGCGGAGGATTGCGCTGACGACTGAGTCTGCGACTGCGCCGATGCCGCCGCCAGCCCGATCACTGTCGCCAGAATCAAACTCGTCCGAATGAAGACTGATAAATGCCTCAACACGCACCCTTTCTTTCCAGCCAGATCACATCGATTAAGATATGGATTCGGATTTCACTGCGGCGCGGCTTCCGCTTCTCCACCGGTGACGCCCAGCGACCACGGCGAAAGCAGCGAGGATGCGCTGCGATTAGGAGCAGCCGTCAGGATGGCGTCGACGCCCGCCAGCAGCGTAATCGCCGTTACCGAGTCCGCATTTCCCGGTTCAGTGGCGACGATCATTACCGCATCACCCTTCTGCAATTCGGCCAGCGTGCTGTTGGGCAAGCGGCTCAACATTCGCTGTATATCCGGAGGACCGTTCCCGCTCGCTCCGTTGCCCGTCCCTCGCTGGCCCTGCGACTCCGCCGGCGTCGATGGTTGTGCCGCGCCTTCAGTGGGCTTAGTGCCTTGACCATTTGCGCCGGGTTGATCTCCACTCCCGCCGGCGGCCGCGCCCTTGAGACGCATCGCGATGCGTTGCGCCATCTCCGCCGGCAGCTTCTTCACTTGCGAGTCGGAGGACACCTTCACCGTCACGGCACTCTTGCTGATCGCATCCTGCACCGTTATCGTGTTGCCGGCCGCGTCGATCGTCTTGATGGGTCCTGCGATATTGCGGAATGATCCCGAAACAACTTCCTCAGCAGCCACTTCGCTGCCCTCCGGCGTGCGATTTCCGCGCGCGCGCACCTGATCTCCCGGCTTGATTTGATCGATAGGAGCCGGTTTAGCGTCGTCAAAGTTCACCGAGCCCGGCGCGTAGCGGCGCAAGATCGTAGCCTTGCCAATGTGGATGGCGATGCTCCGGCTCGTTCCGATCCCACCGGATGAAATTGTGATGGTGCCGCTGGCTTCGTCCACCTTAGTGACCAGGCCGCCCACCCCTCGCTTTTGCCAGTCATCGCGGTCGCGTTGCTGTTTGGCCGCTACGTCGGCCTGCTTCATCACAATCACTGCCAACGCGGCGATGGTGTGGCCATCTGCCGATGCTGGCCCACGAACCAGGACGCGGTCTCCGGGCTGTAAATCTTGCGCCTGCAGAGTGGTCGCGTTCTTCAGATCTTTTTCTCCCGGGGGCACGCGCAGAATTTTTGTCGTGGCCATCAGCTTGGCCGTAACCTCGCCACCGGATTCCGCTGTGACCGTGATCGAATCGGCCTGGATGCTCTTGATGACCCCAACGGCCTTAGCTACCTGAGCGTTGCCGGGAGCGGGCGCTGGTTTGTCTTGCGCGAAAACGTAGCCCGGCCCTGCCAGGGTCATAGTGACCATGGCCGCGAGCAGACACGTCGTAAGACTCATCGGCTCCCGCCGGAGACATCGCACAGTCTTCATAGGCATCCGTAAACTGTACTTTAGCATTGCCAAACGCGCCATACGGCGGCCTTTACGAAGTTTTACCTGGATTGACGCCGCTTTTACAGCACGCTGGCAACTGCACTCTTTCGACGCGCATCCACTCTAATATTCGCTAGCGGTCGACGTCTGTCGTGATCGCGGATGCATTTGTTTCCGCGCAGAGGGGTAACGAGGACGGTAACCTGGTCACGGATCAATATGCTTGCGTGGGCGCCTATGTCCGCTTCTGAAGAAGATAAAGGCAAATCCAGCCCAGAAAAGCAGGCCGAGCCGGTCGCGGCTGGTCTGTTGTACCGATTAACGGTTGCCTTCCCCAGTTGGGCAGGTGCGATCCTAGCTGTGTATTCTATTTTCTTGTCCAGATTCGGCGCGTTTAAGATTCGTCCGCGATAATGGGCAATAAACGGAGGATGCCCAGTGAATCAGTTCCAGCCGTATAAACGCCAACTAGTCATCCACGCTCTAATCATCGTGCTGGTCGTTCTTCCGGGAACCGCCCAATCGACGCAACCTCAAAGTCAGGACAATGCTGCCGCTGCCCCTGTCGCCGCAGCGAACGTGGTCACGCTGCCCGTCACCGTGCGCGACAAACATGGCAAGATCGTGCGCGACCTCACGAAAGATGATTTCACCTTGCAGGAAGATGGGCGCCCGCAGACTATCCGCTCTTTTTCGCAGGAAGCGAATCTGCCGCTGACTATCGGCCTGCTCGTCGACACCAGTCGCAGTCAAGACAAGGTGCTTGACGCGGAACGCAACGCCAGCCGCAGTTTTCTCGATCAGATGCTCGTGCAGCCGACCGACAAAGCCTTCGTCATTCACTTCGATCGGCAAGTGGAACTGTTGCAGGATGTAACTTCATCCCACGAAAAGCTGAAAGCGGCGCTCGATTTGCTTCAGGCGGCATCGGATCGCGAGCACTCGAACGATCCCAACGATCCCGCGAATTCGCCCTCCGGCTCAGACTCTCGTGGAAATCGCAAGCAACTTTACGACGCTGTTTTTCTCGCAGGGAACGAACTGATGAAAAAACAGCAGGGCCGTAAGGTTTTTATCATTCTCTCGGACGGCGTCGACCACGGCAGCAAAACTTACCTGGAAAGTGCGATCGAATCTGCCCAGCGCGGCGACACGGTGATCTATTCCATCTATTCTGCGGATACTCACCGCAACGACCGTGAAAATCAGGACAACGGAATGGGCCGTGGCGGCGGTTATCCCGGAGGCGGTGGTTATCCGGGCGGCGGCGGTTGGCCCGGTGGCGGATATCCGGGAGGTGGTCGAGGCCGCGGAGGGCAACGCCGTGAGGAGCCACCGAGCAAGGAGGGCCAGAAAAATCTGCAGCGAATTTCCAAGGAAACCGGTGGACGCTTCTTTGAAGCCTCAAAGAAAGAAACCGTCGGCGAGATCTACGACAGCATCGTCGAGGAACTGCGTGCCCAGTACGCAATGGTCTATACGCCCGATAAGAGCACAGATGCTCAGTATCATCACGTCCAGTTGACGGTGAAGAAGAAAGATATGACCGCGCAGACACGAGACGGATACTACGCGGATCGCTAACCGACTGCGAAAACGTTTCAAGAAAGCTATGTCCCCGTCTTGATTTCGACCGCCTTGTCGTTCTCAAAAGTGATGGCAACGGGTTTCCCGCCATTGGCGTAATGCAAGGTTCTCGAACCGTAGTCGCCCGATCCCTCCGGAACGCCCAACCCAATCGCAAAGCTGGCCTGCAGTTCGCTCATCCCGGCTTGTACTTCATGGCGGTCAATTTTCTGCCAGACATCCGCGGGCCAGTGCTTGTAAAGCTCGTGCGGATCTTCAAGGAATAAAATCTGATCGGTGTAAAGTTTGAAGTCACCGTCTTTGATCGCTCCAATCGGAGCCGCATAGGATTTGCCGTCGAGCGAGAAGCACGCCATCACCTGCTTCATCCCCGGCGCCAGCGAAGAAACATCAGTGACTACATTCTGAATCGTCAGTTTCTGCAAAGGCAGCAGCAACCCCGATTCATGACCGAAATCGGTCTTGTGATGCTCGCGGTCGTACGGATAGTAGGTGAGCTGATAACCCACCTTCACCCACACTGGTTGCTCGGTCAGCGCCTGTGCGGACTTCAGGTCGTAGGCATGCAGCTTCTTTGGCGTAACGTAATAATCCTCCTTGAGGGCCGTTTCCAGCTTGGGCTGGATATGCTCCTTCATCCCTTCGCGTCGTTCGTAGACGATGTAAGCTGCCCGCACGCCCGCAATCAAAATGGCAGCCACCATGAAGACTTGCAGTTTTTTCAGAGCTTCGCGATCAAGAGCCATGCGCTTAGGATGCAATCCCTTCGTCGCGGGCAACTGGTCTCACTTGACAAATCTTTGCCCCGCGCTTTTTGCAAAATCAGTAATGTTGAGAAAACTTTACTTCGCTGCAAGTTCCTCGTGCAGCGCCTTCGCCAGCGCCGCCTGCAGCTGCGGGCTCAGCTTGGCAGAGCCTGAAGTCAGGTACAAGACATCGATTGCCATCTGCCCTTCGGTCTCGATCAATGCAATTTCAATGTTGCACTCGTGTTTCGAAACCACCGAGCACATTCGGTAAAGCAGTCCCGGACGATCCTGAGTCAGAACCTGCATCATCGTGCTGTGTGCCGAGCAACTGTCGTCGAATTCAATCTGGGTTACGATCTTGACCTTCGTCCCGTTCCCCTTTTCCGATTTCAAGCGATCACGTAACATGCGCGCCACATCGGCTTCGCCTTTCACCACGGACGCAATGCTCTTTTTCAAACGGTCCCACTCCTGCAGGTTCATCTCCAGGGTGCGAAAACGATCGGTGAAATAAAAAGTGTCCACCACTGTGCGCGAAGCGTTCGAGAACGCATTCGCTTTCACGATGTTCATTCCCCACGCGGCCAGCGCTCCGGAAACCGATGCGAACAGAAAGGGCCGGTCGGTCGTGACCAGCGTCAGTTCATACCAGTGACGAACCTTCTTCAAATTCAATTGCACGCCGTCCTGTCCGATGCGGGCGGCCATTTCGGCATGCGCCATAACGTCCATGGCGCCATGAATTCGCAGATACCGTTGTGGCAATCCTTCCAGAAAGATGTTGATCTTTTTCCCCGCCACCGGCGCCAGCGACCGCAGATGCGCAAGATTGACGCCGGAGTCGTAGTCCTTGTCGCCCGTGCGCACGCGCTCGTCGGCGCTGCGGCTCAAATAATTCGCGCAGGCAATGTACAGTTGCCATAAGTTATCCGCTTTCCACGGCGTCATGGCTTCCGGATTCACGGCTTTGATGTCGGCGTAGGTCAGCAGGCACAGCATCTTCAGCCGCTCAGGTACGCCCACTTTGTCCGCAAACGACTTCACGTTCGCGGGATCGAATATGTCCCGCCGCATCGCCGCCGACATTTCCAGATGGCTCGCCACCAGATAGCGCACCGTCTCCCGATCCGCCGGATCAAGATCCAAGCGCTCCATGCAGCTGTCGGTGAGTTGCACGCTGACCTCAACGTGATTGTCGCTGGGCTCGGCTTTGCCCGAATCATGCAGCAGCAGCGCCAGGTAGAGCAGTTCCGGCTGTTCGAGTTCGCCAAGTAACCGGGTGAAGCGCTGGTCCCATTCCGACTTCGATTCCTTCAGACGATGCAGATGTTCAATCGCCAGAAACGAGTGCTCGTCCACCGTGTAGCGATGGTAAAAATCGCGCACCACCAGCGCCTCAATGCCCTTCAGTTCCGGCAGCAGAAGCGCCAGCAGGCGCAGCGCATTCATAGCGCGCAGAGCATCGGCCGCATGTGGCTGCACCAGCGTTTCCTGCAAGTAGAGCCACAACTCCGCGCCCCGCGGAGGCGTCGCCGCCAGCGCGGGCAGCGCCTGTTCGACTTTATATTCCGTGGTCGTGCTCAGCTTCAGCCCATGCTCCGCCATGAAATGAAAAAGCCGCAGCAGCATTTCCGGATCGCGCAGCCCATCGGCTTGCTGCGCTTGCTTCGGTTGCTTTAAGAAGATCAGTCCATCGACCACCGAAAAGTCGTCGCTTGCGACCCGCGAGCGCCAACCCTGGAACTGCCGATACAGCGACGACCACGCCGCTGGAATCTCCTCCAGCAATTGGTTGCAGACGCGGTGCACGCTGCGCACGTGGCCATAATAGATGCGCATCCAGTCGGCGGCATTCGCGATTTCCGAGTCGTTCATGCCAAAGCTGGCGCCGATTTTTCTCGCTGCCGCTTCGTCCTGCATCTCCCAAGTGAGCGTGTTGTCGTGGCGCCCGTGGCGAAAATGCAGAAAGCAGCGCACCGACATCTGGAAATCCAGGGCCGCGTCGAACGCCCTCCGCGAAGAAACCGGCAGCAGCGTTTTCGCGTCCGGCCACACCCTGAGTTTTTCCATCGCGGAAATCAGCGCCAGCCAGTTGGCCACGTTGTAATCGCGCAACCCGCCGGGTCCATCCTTCACGTTCGGTTCCAGGTGAAAGACGGTATTGCCAAATTTGTAATGACGCGCGCGGGTAATTTCAGCCAGGTTCTGGATCAAACTCGGGCCATCCCGCCCCACCAAACGAGGAACAGCCTTGTCGCGCAGGCGTGAAAAAAGATCGCGATCGCCCGCCAGATACCGGCAGTCCAGCAGCGAGATGGCAAACTCGACATTGTTCGGATCTAACTTTTCGCACTCCGCCAGATTGCGCGTGGCCGGACTGAGCTTCAGCCGCAGGTCCCACAACTCCTGCGAAATGCGCCGGACGGGATCTTTGAATTCACTCTCGGAGTTGGCGCCATCGTGCAGAAACAGCAAGTCAATATCGGAGTGAGGGAAAAGCCAGCCGCGCCCGAATCCGCCGGTGGCGACCAGCGCGAAATTCTTGGGTCTGTCAGGACCGGCATTCGCGTCCTCGAGGATGATTTCGTTCCACAGCCGCTGAATGATCGTATCGACCAGCGCCGTGCGCCGCGCCAGTGCCCTGTACCCTTCACCCGTCAGGGAGAATTCCTGCTCGATGGCAGCGGATTCCCGCGCGTACAGGTCGCCTAACTCGCCGCGGACGGTAGGCACGGTGGTCATGCGATAGTAGTCTCCCCAAAAACTGTTCGGCAATCCCCGTCGAACCTGGGCGCACGAGCGACGCCACTTACAATCGCATTCCGCGCGCTTACAACACGCTCTCGCCACGCTCGTCGTTGCGAATCCGAATCGCTTCGTCAATGTGCGAAAGGAAAATCTTTCCGTCGCCGATCTTGCCGGTACGTGCGGCAGTCGTGATCGCACCGACGACTTTCTCGGTCATTTCATCGGCCACCACGATCTCGAGTTTCACCTTCGGGATCAAGTCCACCGTGTACTCGCGTCCCCGGTAAAACTCAGTGTGTCCTTTTTGCCGGCCATGGCCCCTGGCCTCAAAAACGGTCATGCCTTCAACGCCCACTTCATGCAACGCGTCTTTCACGGCTTCGAGCTTAGAAACTTGAATAATCGCTTCGACCTTTGTCATGGTTCTCCGTTCCGTTGCTGCCGTTTCGCTATTTCGTTATGCGGCGGATTCCCAATAATAGCCTTCTTCGCCGTGCTGCGAGAGATCAAGACCTTGCATCTCCTGCTCTTCTGGAACGCGCAAGCCGATGGTGACGTCCACCACCTTTAAGATGACCACGGTGCCAACAATCGCCAGCACCCAGGCAATCGCGATCCCGGCGAGTTGATTGATGAGCTGGTGGGCATTGCCCTCAATCAGTCCCGAAGCCAGCGTCCGTCCCTGAGCATCCTTAAATATGGGATTCACGGCGCTTGAAGCGAAAATGCCCGTCAGCAGAGCTCCCAGCGTTCCGCCCGCGCCGTGCACGCCGAAGGCATCGAGCGAGTCGTCATATCTAAACAGCGACTTGACCTTGGTCACCATGAAGAAACAGAAAACACCGGCGGCCAATCCGATGGCGATCGACGACATGGGCGAGACAAAACCGGCTGCGGGAGTAATCGCGACCAGTCCGGCCACAGCTCCCGAGATCGCGCCCAGGGCGCTCGGTTTCCCCCGCTTCCACCACTCCGCGGCGCTCCATCCGAGGGTTGCGGCAGCGGCGCCAAAATGCGTGGCGACAAATGCGCTCGTAGCCAAACTCCCAGCCGCGAGTGCGCTACCTGCGTTGAAGCCAAACCATCCTACCCAGAGCAAGCAAGCCCCAACGAAACTCAAAACGACGCTATGCGGAGGCATGGATTGCTTCGGGTACCCGATGCGAGGTCCCAAATACAAGGCACACACCAGCGCCGATACACCCGACGTAACGTGTACCACGGTTCCGCCGGCGAAATCGAGGCAAGGGAACCGTCCGCCAAGAGAGGCGTTCAGCAGGCCACCCTTCCCCCAGACCATGTGCGCCATGGGGGCATACACTACGAGCGCCCACAGCACCATGAAGACTGCCATGGCGCTGAATTTCATGCGCTCCGCGAACGCGCCGGTGATGAGCGCCGGCGTGATGATGGCAAACATCAACTGGTAGACCATGAAGGTCTGGAGTGGAATGGTAGCGGCGTAATCGGGGTCAGGTTGCGCTCCCACCCCGCGGAGAAAGACGTTATGCAAGCCGCCGATGAAGCTGTTTCCCGAACCGAAGGCCAGACTGTAGGAGACCAGGCCCCACAGCAGTGTGACGATGGCCATCATCGCGAAACTTTGCATCATCGTCGACAGGACATTCTTCTTCCGCACCAGCCCGCCGTAGAACAGTATCAGCCCAGGTCCGGTCATCATCAGGACCAGGGCGGAACTCGTCAGCATCCAGGCGTTGTCGCCAGAGGATTTTGCGTGGGCCACCGCTTGCTCTAATTTTGCAATCCGCGCCGCCTGCGCATCATTGGCGGCGTCAGTTGTGCTCGAAGTCTGGGCCAGCGCGCCGATCGCAAACACACACACCATCAACACGGTAAGACAAACTATGACGGGATTTTTCATCAAGGCCTTCTGACTTATTGCTTAGAAAATTCAGCATCATAACAATAGTCGCTGAGCCGCACATTGCGGTAATTGAAACTATTTATGTTGGGCATCGGAAATCTTTATGCGTAGAGCCTCAACCAAAGGCTATAGGCGCGGACGGCTGCCGAGCTGCGCTCGGCTGGGCAGGTGAGGCACCTGCCCCTACGTAAACCTTGTCCCTACGCAAACCTGATGCCCAACGCGAATTCCAGCGGGAAGCCGGTGTCCAATTGACGGCGGGGGGCTTTCTGCGGTTGGATGGAAGCTGAGTGCCGACTGCGCTTCCCATCTTCGACCCCGATTCCCGGCGGTTTAACCGCCTCGATGCGGTCTGGCTCGCAATTTGGCTAATTTTCCTTCTTGGGTTGGCCGTTCTCCCGCCTCAGTTCGAATGGCACAAGCAGCTAATTCTTCTCGCTATCGGCATTGTGCAGTTGCTCGAAACCAGGTTGATCGCCCGGTTTCCCAAACGTGGAGTCTTCTACGTCATCACCCTCAAGATTTTGCTGGCAACTCTGCTGCTCGATCACACCGAAGAAATCGGCATCAACAGCAGTTACTACCCTATCTATTATTTGCCGGTCGTTACCGCGGCACTTTACTGTGGCACTTGGCTGACGCTCGTCTGGACGTTCGTTGCCTCCGCTGCCTACTGCTCCTATCTCTATCCTGCCATGCAGGAATACGAGCTGACTCCCGAGGCTATCGGCTACCTGGCGCTGCGCATTTTGTTTTTCTTTCTTGCCGCCATGGTTGTCAACCGCTTCGCGCAGCAGAGTCAGCATCAAACCCAGTTGTACCGCGAACTCGCCGAGCGCCTCGCCGAAACCAATCGCCGCCTGGAGCAGGCTCAGGCCGAAGCGCGCCGCTCGGAACGACTGGCCGCGCTTGGGCAGCTATCGGCTGGATTAGCGCATGAAATTCGCAATCCCCTGGGAGTCATCAAGGGCTCGGCCGAGATATTAACCCAGAAGTTACAGGCCTCCGACGAGCTCGCCCGCGAGTTAGCGGGCTACATTTCGACCGAGGTCAATCGGCTCAGCGCCCTGGTCACCGAGTTTCTGGACTTTGCCCGGCCTCTTCATGCGCAGCCGCAGCCCGCGGACCTGATTGCCCTTCTCGACCGTGTCCTCCAAATTGTCGCGGATCGTTTTACCGGGAAACAAGCGGTGCGCGTCGAATGCCGCTATGCCAGCGGATTGCAGCTCGTTCCGCTCGACGAAAGCCTGTGCGAACAAGCGTTCCTTAATCTGGTGCAGAACGCCTACGAAGCCATGGAAGCCGGCGGCACGCTGCGCGTCGAGGTTCAACCCGCGACCAAGGATGGTCGCGAAGGAATGGAAATTCGCATGGCCGACACGGGTCCGGGAGTTCCGGAAGAACTGCGCGAAGAAATTTTCAACCCATTCGTGACCACGAAGAAAACCGGCGTGGGACTGGGCCTCTCCATCGTTTCGAAAATTGTGGACGGGCATCACGGGTCGATCCACGTAGAAAACGCGCCGGAGGGCGGGGCCGTGTTTACGCTTTTCTTTCCACTTAACGAGATTTCCGAGCCGCACGCAGCTGCCGAGCTGCGCTCGGCGGGGCAGGTGAGGGCACCTGCCCCTACGCAAGACTGGACGGGCGAGGGCGCCCGTCCCCACACGAGTTGACCAAAATGTCGACCATTCTCATTATCGAAGACGAAGCCAAGATGCGCCGCCTGCTCGAACTGAATCTCGGCGAAGACGGCTTCAAAACGCTCTCTGCGGGAGACGCTGAAACTGGTTTGAAGCTGCTCGATTCCGAACCGGTTCACCTGGTTCTAACCGATCTGAAGCTTCCCGGCATGAGCGGGCTCGAATTTCTGCAGACTGCCAAGCAGCAAAGCCCCACGCTGCCGATTGTCGTCATGACCGCGTTCGGTTCCGTTGAAACCGCGGTCGAAGCGATGAAGGCGGGAGCCAGCGACTACGTCCTGAAGCCCTTTGCGCTCGCTGAAATGCGAATGGTAGTGCACAAGGAGCTCGATAACTCGCGTCTCCGCGAAGAGAACCGATCGCTCCGCGAAGCCCTCGGCCAGAAGTACAGCCATCCCAACATCGTCGCCGTCAGTCAAAAAATGCAGGAGGTTCTCGCCACCGTGGAACGGGTTGCGCCCACCAACTCCACCGTTCTGCTGGGCGGAGAAAGCGGAGTTGGCAAGGACCTCATCGCCCGCGCCATCCACGAAAAATCGCGCCGCGCTGCCGGTCCATTTATCAAGATCAACAGCACGGCCATCCCCGAAAATTTATTGGAGAGTGAACTTTTCGGCTACGAAAAAGGAGCGTTCACTGGCGCCACCACCAGCAAGCCCGGCAAATTCGAACTCGCGGACAAAGGCACGCTCTTCCTCGACGAAATCGGAGACGTGCCGCCCGCCATCCAGGTCAAGCTCCTCCGCGTGCTGCAGGAGCGTGAATTCGAGCGCCTCGGCGGAACGCGCACCATCAAGGTCGACGTCCGGCTGATCGCCGCCACCAACCGCGACCTGCGCGCCGCACTCGAAGACGGCACGTTTCGCGAAGACCTTTACTACCGGCTCAACGTAGTTCCAATCGACATCCCGCCGCTACGCGAACACAAAGAAGATATCCCTGGCCTCGCGAACCTGTTTCTGCGGCGCTTCGCCAAAGAATCCGGAAGAGAAGAAAAAATCACCGGAATTTCTTCCGCCGCCGAGCAGCTTCTCGTCAGCCATTATTGGCCGGGCAATGTGCGGGAATTGCAGAACGTCATCGAACGCGCCTGCGCGCTCGCATCGGGCAGCCAACTTGAAGCCGGCGACATACAGCTCGACACGCCGCGTAATCGCGCGTCTGGCGCTTCATCCGATCGTTTTCTTCCCGACGGCATGACCCTTGACCGATGGGAAGACGAAATGATCCGCGAAGCTCTCAAGCGCGCTGGCGGAAACAAGTCGCAAGCCGCGCGCCTGCTCGGCCTCTCGCGCAACGCCCTGCGGTATCGGTTGTCGAAAATCGGCATAAGCGACAACGACGGAGAGTGAAGGGGACGTGGGCTGAGATGACCCGATGTCGTGCTCTGTCTGCTAACATTCCTCCGGGGGACGGACGAATGCGTCCGCCCTTACGTGATGAAACATGTGGGCGAAAACGTGGTGCGCATCGAGGCCGAGGCGTTGCGAGCGCTGGCCGACCGGCTGGCAGGCCCGATGGCTGCGGACTTCAACCGCGCTCTGGAGTTGATGTTCGGCTGCCGCGGCCGCGTGGTCGTCACTGGAATGGGGAAGAGCGGGCTGATCGCGCGCAAGATTGCGGCTACGTTAAGTTCCACCGGCTCTCCAGCGCTCTATCTGCATCCGGTGGAGGCGCTGCATGGCGACCTTGGAATGATCGTGCGCGGCGATGTGGTGCTCGCGCTTTCGGCTAGCGGCGAGACGGAAGAGATTCTGCAGTTGATGGCGACGATCAAACGGCTGCAGGTTCCGCTCATTGCCATGACGTGCGACGAGTCCGCAGCACGAGCAGCGGGCGCGGGCGCCCGCTCCACACAAGCTTCTTCCACGCGGGCTTCTACTCTCGCATCGGCTGCCGACGTTGCGTTGGACTGTTCGATCTCTCAGGAGGCGTGCTCGCTCGGACTTGCTCCTACCGCGTCTACCACAACCATGCTGGCTCTAGGCGACGCCTTGGCGGTGGCGCTTTCGGAAAAACGCGGCTTCAAGGAAGAGGACTTTGCCAACCTGCATCCCGGCGGGAAGCTGGGCAAGCGGTTGGCGCGAGTGGAATCGTTGATGCACACCGGAGACGCGGTGCCGAAGGTGAGCGCGCAGACGAAGATGCCGGACGTGATTTACGAAATGTCGCGCAAGAAGCTGGGGATGACCACCGTAGTCGATGGCGATCCTTTGTTGGGGGATCGGTTGCTGGGAGTGATCAGCGACGGCGACCTGCGGCGACTGATCGAGCAGCGCGGCAAAGACGCGCTCGATTTAACAGCGGGAGATTGCATGACGCGCACTCCCAAGACCATCGGTGCGCAGGAATTCGCGGCCACTGCGCTGGCGCGCATGGAAGAGATGAAGATTACCTCGCTTGTCGTCGTGGATAGTCGTGCGGAAAACGATCAGCGCCTGCGAGGAATCGTGCACCTGCACGATCTATGGGGCACGGAGATGGTGTAGGCCCGCGGTTTCAGTTGCGGCCGAGCTGTGCTCGGCTTGGACGGGCGAGGGCGCCCGTCCCCACGCGAGCCAGACGCGAACTTTAGTGGCAGAAGCGCTGCAGCTTGGGCGGAGGCGGGGTGGGGAACTCGTCAAACTCCCCCTCCCATCCGGAACATCCGCGCGCGGCGACAGCCCGAATCACGACCTGTTCCAAGTCGCGGGCTTTCGCCTTGGCTTGCGAAATCTGATCCGTCGAAATCGCGCCGCTCCGATCGAGTTCGTTGAGGTCCGCGCCCGCCGCGACATAGCCAGCATCGGCCGCAATGCTGTACCAGATGTAGGCAGTGAAGCGGTCCTGCGCGATGCCGCGTCCATCTTTAAGCGCTTTGGCGTAGAAGTACTGCGCTTGCGGAAGCCCCTGATCGGCGGCAATCTTAAATAGTCTCGGAGCCTTGGCGTAGTCACGATCTGCCATCAGACGCCCCAGGTAGTAGGCCCCAAAAGCATTGTTCTGATCGGCCGACAGTTTGAGTAATTTCTGCGCCGCATCGAGATCGCGCGGCACGCCATTGCCCAGGAAGTAATGTCGTCCAGCCAGCCAGGCCGCCAGCGGATCCCCTTGTTGCGCCGCTTTGCGATACAGGTCGACCGCCTGGCCCGGGTTGCTCACAACCCCGGTCCCAGTTTCGTAATAGTAAGCGAGTGCGATTTGAGCCGGCCCGAAGCCGAGATCAGCCGAGCGTCGAAAGTAGTCAATCCCCAGCGCGTCATTTTGCGATGGGCCAACGCCGGTAATGGCGTCAATGCCACGGTCGTAGAGAGCTTCTGGCGATGAGCTCTGCGCCAAGGCGAGCGTGTTCAACAGCGCGAGAATTGCAAACAATACGGTTCGACGCATGGTTAGCTTTGTGTGACTGTTGGAGCAAGTATAGAAAACAAGACGTGTTCATGTGGAGTTACGAAAGTTCCACTGGGCTGCACGGACGGACGGGAGGTGCGGGGCGGAGGTATGTATCAGGCTCGACAAATGTCGGAAGCGAAGTCGCGTAGAGACGCGGCCTGCCGCGTCTCTGCTGACAGTTAGACGGGGCGAGCCCCGTCTCTACAGAGGAAGAAACTACTAGGCGTAGCGCTCGCGCATGAAATCGCCAATCGCCGCGTATGCCGCCGTCAGCGTCTTTTCGTCAGGCAGAAACACGATGCGGAAGTGTTTCGTTCCCGGACGCTGTCCAAAGCCAGAGCCATGCACGACCGTCACATACTTCCGCCGAATCAGTTCGGTGACAAAAATGTCGTCGCCCTCCGGAATGTCGATGCGCGGATACGCGTAAAAAGCGCCACGCGGCGCCACGCAACTCACGCGCGCAGTTTCTCCGCACCACTTCATGGTGAGATCGCGGCGGCTGCGCAATTTGCGCTTCACCTCAATGAGATGATCCTGCGGGCCCTCGAGCGCAGGCTTGATCGCGTACTGCTCCGGATGGTTGGCGCAGAGACGCGCCCGTAGCAGCTTATTTACACCCTCGAGGTACGGCTTGATCGCGGAAGCTTCGCCGCTGGCAATTCCCCATCCAATGCGCCATCCCGGCGCAAGATAATTCTTGGAGAGTCCGCCGAAAGTAATCACCGGCACATCGGGCGCGACTGCGGCCATGGCCACGTGCAGGGCGTCATCCTGGGTTTCACTATCGATAATCAATTTGTCGTAGATCTCATCGGCAAAGATGATCAGGTTGTGTAGTCGCGCCAGTTCGGCAATCTGTTCGAGCATCTTGCGCGTGCAGACCGAGCCGGTCGGGTTGTTGGGATTGATCAGCACAATCCCGCGCGTCCGCGGCGTTATCTTTTTCCTGATGTCGTCGAGATCGGGCTGCCAGCCGTCTTCTTCATTCAGGTAATAAGTGTTCAGCCCGATTTCGAGCTTTGCCAGAACCGCCGAGTAAAGCGGGTAGTCGGGGCAAGGAGTCAGCAGGTTGTCGCCCGGGTTCAGCAGCGCAGCCAGGCAGATGTCCACCGTCTCGCTGACGCCCGAAGTGACAAAGACATCCTGAATGCTGGTAAGCCCCTTGTGAGCCGCCTCGCCGCGAATGGCTTCTAGGGCTTCCTTGATACCCGAGGAAGGGGAATATCCATTCTTGCCGTCGCGCATGGCTTGATAAACAGCTTCAATCATGTGCGCGGGCGTTTGGAAGTCGAAGTTGAGCGGGTCGCCGATGTTGAGCGGAAGAATTTTGTGTCCCTGACGCGCGACCTCGTCGGCGATGCAGGCCAGGTCGCGGATGGCGTAGCGGACGTTTTCAAGACGGGCGGCGGGGGCGATTTCGCGGAGCTGTGTGATGGACATAATCAAACTCAAATTACCGCCGAGACGCCGAGATCGCCGAGGATAATCCTTTCCAAAACCTCGGCGCACGCTGCGTCTGGGCGGTAGATTGCCTTATTCCGCCCGATCGATCTGCGCCTTCTGCAGCTTGTCGGAGTAGTCGACGTAAACGGACTTCCACTCGGTGTAGAAGTCAACCGCGCCGATGCCGCCCTCACGATGGCCGTTGCCGGTGGCCTTCACGCCGCCGAATGGGAGGTGAACTTCAGCGCCGATCGTTGGAGCGTTGATGTAAGTGATGCCGGCATCGAGATCGCGCACAGCGGCGAACGCCTTGTTCACGTCTTTTGTGTATAGCGACGACGACAATCCGTACTCGATGTTGTTGGCGATTGCGATGGCATCTTCGATCCCGTCGCACGGGATGATCGAAACCACCGGCCCAAAGATTTCTTCCTGCGCAATGCGCATCTTGGGATCGACTTCGGTAAATACAGTCGGTTCGAGGAACCAGCCGTGCTCGTAGATACCTTTGTCGAGCCGGTTGCCTCCGCACATCAGTTTGGCGCCTTCCTCTTTGCCGATCTCAATGTATTCGAGGTCGGTTTTGAGCTGATTTTCATTTACTGCCGGACCCATCTCGACCGTTTCGTCGAGTCCGTTGCCGACTTTGATCTTCTTGGCGCGCGCTACAAAGTGCTCGACAAACTCGTGGTACACACCTTTCTGCACGATGATGCGGCTGGTTGCGGTACAGCGCTGTCCGGTGGTTCCGAACGCGCCCCAGAGTCCACCTTCGATGGCGAGATCAAGGTTGGCATCGTCGAGCACGATCATCGGATTCTTGCCGCCGAGTTCGAGCGAACAGCGCTTGAAGCTCTTGGCCGCCGTAGCGCCCACGATCTTGCCAACCGCCGAAGAGCCCGTGAGCGAGATGGCGCGGACCGCGGGATGCTCCGTCAGCGGCGTCCCCACTTCCGAGCCAAAGCCGGTCACGATGTTGATGACACCCTTCGGAATGCCGCCATCAGTCAGCGCCTGCACCAGGTTAAAAGTGGAGAGTGGAGTGTCCTGCGCCGGTTTGATCACGCAAGTGTTGCCGCAAACCACGGCGGGCAGGAGCTTCCAGGAAGAGATGGCCATGGGGAAATTCCACGGCGTGATCATGCCGCAGACGCCGATCGGCTGGCGGATGGCCATGGCAAACTTGTTAGGCAACTCTGAAGGCACGGTCGGACCAAACAGCCGTCGGCCTTCTCCGGCGTTGTAGTAGGCGGCGTCGATGGCTTCCTGCACGTCGCCGCGGGTCTCACTCAGCACTTTGCCCATTTCGCGCGTCATGTCGCGGGCGTAGTCTTCTTTGCGCTCGATCAGAATCTCGGCCGCGCGGAACACCATTTCGGCGCGACGCGGCGCGGGCACCAGCCGCCACTTCGCAAAAGCGCGCTTGGCCGCGTCCACGGCGGCGTCCACGTCAGCCTTATTCGAGCGCTGGAAGATGGCAACGACCTCGCGCGTGTCGGCGGGATTGCGGTCTTCGAAAGTCTGTCCGCTAACCGAGTCGACCCACTCGCCATCAATGAAGTTCTTGAAAACTCTGGTCTTAGTAGTCGCGCCCGCGATCACTGGCTTGGTCATGGTATCGGTCGCCATAATGCCTCCTGGAAGTAGTGCAGATACTATGCTAACGCCCGGGGTGGAGAGGGGCAAGGCGCGCAGACGGCAGTGTGGGGCTCGACTCGGCTAGTGCTCAGTTGCACGCCGCAGTCGCCCCTCAGCGGCTAAAGCCTACACTGGAAATGCGATGGTTATCGCAGCGGTAAACCGCTGCGCCACCCAAATGCAAAATCAAATGCAAAAGCCTTAGCGAACGCCACCGTGGAATCCCATCCTTGCGCAAAAAACGCGCAAGGATGGGGCACCCATCGGCCGAAAAAGCAGATCGGCTGACGGCACAGCTGAAGCCGCGCCCTTTCGAAGCCGCTTCAAACTGCACCCCTGCCCAGACTCGTGATTCGTTGACTAGCAGATGCCGCGTCCGTAAGATGAAGCGACCCGAGCGCTGGCCATCTTTCCCTGCTCGGCCAGTAATGATCCGCCAATAATGATCGGCCAAACCATTTCGCACTATCGCATCATCGGGAAGTTGGGCGGTGGTGGCATGGGTGTGGTCTACAAGGCCGAAGACATTTCTCTCGGACGTTTCGTCGCTCTGAAGTTTCTTCCCGACAACGTTTCGCAGGACCCGCAAACGCTGGAGCGCTTCCGTCGTGAGGCGCGTGCTGCCTCGGCCCTGAATCATCCGAATATCTGCACCATTCACGAAATTGGCGAGCACGAGGGCAAACGATTCATCGCCATGGAGTTTCTGGATGGGCAGACGCTGAAACACATGATCGGGTTTCGGGCGCTGGAACTGGAAACCCTGCTGTCACTCGGCATCGAGATCGCTGACGCCCTGGACGCGGCTCATTCCAAGGGAATCGTCCACCGCGACATCAAGCCCGCCAATATTTTTGTCACCGACCGCGGCCACGCCAAGGTTCTGGATTTCGGACTGGCAAAAGTCGCGTCCACGGCCGGTTCGTCGAGCAGTGTGCCATCGGAGAACACGATGACTGCAGTCGACGAACAGCATCTCACCAGCCCCGGCTCTACGCTTGGCACCATAGCCTACATGTCGCCGGAGCAAGTGCGCGGAAAGGAACTGGATGGCCGGAGCGATCTGTTCTCGTTCGGC
The DNA here is from genome assembly GCA_049592035.1 of Terriglobales bacterium. Lineage (GTDB taxonomy): Bacteria > Acidobacteriota > Terriglobia > Terriglobales > Acidobacteriaceae > Acidiflorens. Next base: position 31,070 of record JBAWFQ010000124.1, on the reverse strand, counting down.
GTCGTGCTCTACGAGATGGCAACCGGAGCGTTGCCCTTCGCAGGCGACACCTCTGGCCTCATATTCGAGGCCATTCTGAATCGTCCTCCGGCCCCAGCTGTGCGCCTCAACCCCAATCTCCCGCCCAAGTTGGAAGAGATCATCGACAAGGCACTCGATAAAGACCGGGATTTGCGCTACCAATCCGCCGCCGAACTGCGTGCGGACTTGAAGCGCATGCAGCGGGCGACGGATTCGACGCGATCGCCTGCAGTGAACATCGACACTGAACCACCGACGCCTTCCCGAGCAAAGCGCGGCCTGGCGTTTGCGGGCGCTGCGCTGCTGGCTTTCCTGCTCGTGTTCGGAGGCATCACGTGGTACGGGAAACATTCTCCGGCGCCCGCCGGAGCCGCGGCTACCAAGCCGTCGGTTGCCGTCCTTCCGCTGCAGAATCTGAGTGCGGAGCCGGACAGCGCCTATTTCAGCGACGGAATGACCGATGAAATCACGACCAAGCTTTCGAAAATTCAGGGAATCGATGTCGCTTCGCATTCCTCGGTTGCTGCGCTGAAAGGATCGGACAAGAGCGCCGCGGAGATGGGAAAAGCGCTCGGCGTTCGCTATCTGCTCGAGGGAAGTGTACGGAAAGCGGGCGATCAGGTGCGCATCAACGTTCATCTGATCGACTCCACTACCGGGTTCCAGGTGTGGGCCGACGATTTCGTCGGAGAAATGAAGGACGTCTTTTCGCTGCAAGAGCAAACGGCGCTGAAGATTGCGGAGTCGCTCAACCTCAAACTCAGTCCGCAAGAACAGCAAGCCATTCAGCATCGGTACACCCAGAACACGCAAGCCTACGATGCCTACTTGCGGGGTCACGCGTTGGTCGAGCATTTCGATCAGCCCGAAAAACTGGAAGCTGCCCGTGGATTTTTTGAGGACGCGCTAAAGTCGGACCCAGACTATGCTCCTGCGCTTGCCGGGCTGGCATGGGTTGAAGGGCAGATCTATCGCAATCTCGACGCCAATCCGTCTCATCTGCAACTCGCCGAGCAATTCGCTCAGCGCGCATTGGCCATCGCCCCGCAATTGGCCGAGGCCCATATGGGCATGGGGGTGGTTCTCACCGATAAATACGACTATGCGGCCGGGGCGCGCGAGTTCCGCACCGCGACCGAACTGGATCCGGATAATAGCCATGCTTGGGATAATCTTTCCTGGGCACTCGGTTACGAACAGCCGCCCGAGGCCGCTGCGGCCGAGAAAGCCGCAAGGGAAGCTCTGCGTCTACAACCCGTGTTTTTCGGAGCATACTATCACCTGGGGCGTGCTCTATACCTCCAGCAGCGTTACCCGGAAGCCGTTGCAGCCTTTGAGCACGCTCGGGAAATTAATCCCACATCCCCTACCGCGGACCTGGCTTTCGGCCAGGTCTATCTGGCGCAAGGAGACTACGACAAAGCTGTGGCTTCCTTATCCAAGAACATTCGACCCTCAGGCATCAATCTTTTCTGGCTGGCCGCGGCCTATGCGGCTCGCGGCGATAAAGACAAGGCTTTGGCCACGCTGCAGAAAACCTTCGAGGCGGGATTCCGCGATTTTGCCGTCCTCGATTCCAGCCCGTACTTCTCATCGCTGCGCACGGATCCGCGTTTCCAGCGGTTGACCGAACATTACCGCAAGTAATCGGATCACGGGAGACTCAGAACCGGACTCTCCCCGGGAGCGAACTGTCCGGGTTCGAACAGCCCGGGTCACTTTCGTAACCATTTCCCGCAATGACTCCGGCGTAATACCACTCCTAGCAGAGATATGATGGTCATAGCGTGAGCAATACGCCGCATTCTCAGAATCTCGTAATGAGGTAAGCCGGGGCTCGTGTCGAACAAACTCAAACCGGGAGTCTATGTCGCCTGGAAGCAGGTGACCTATCGCAGCGTGATCATGGCGATCCTCGGAGCGTTGCTGATTTTTTTCGCCGCCCTGCACGAAGTGTTTCCGAAATTCACCGACTCGACGGTAAAGGCGGCTGCCAATCTTTCCACTGGCTTGCTCGAAAAAGTTGCGGGACTGGCGCCGCCGCTAAAAGGGCCATCGGCGGCGGTTTCGCAGCAAGCGCATTTCACGGCGCTCGATGGCACCATCCGCGTCCGAAAAGGCAACGGCAACAGTTGGATCAACGCCGACTACAACGTGCCGCTCGAAAAAGGCGATGTGGTGCAGACCGGCGCGGAAGGCATGGCCAAGATTGTTTTCAACGACGGCACCAACTACACGGTGAAACAGGATTCGCTGATCGTCATCGAAGAGAACTCCGCCAACGATCAGCAACAAACCAACGTGTCGGTTGCGGTCACGACGGGAACGGTAGATCTGACGACAGCAACCTATGTGCAGGGTTCGAAGTCGCAAGTGATTGTGGCCGGCGCGAAAGCCTCGCTCGCTCCCGATTCATCGGCCATGGTGCACAACGACCCCAAAGACGACCAGCATGAAATTCTGGTGAAGAAGGGCAGCACTGAAATCGAGCGCAATGGCGAAGTGGTTCACCTGGCGGACTGGGAAAAAGTGAGTTTCCAGAGCACCTCGAAAACCATGGAACGGGCCACGGAAATCGGCCCGCCAGCGCCCATTACGCCGGGCAACATGATGCCGGTCTTCATGAACACCGGCGAGAAGGCGAGGGAAGTGGAGTTCGCCTGGACCCCCATGGCGAACGCGGCCGGATACCGCCTGCGCATTTCGCACAACCCCTATTTTTCGTCCTTACTGCTCGACCGCAAAGTGACAACCGCGAGCGTAGTTGTGACGGGTCTGCCCGTCGGCGCTTATTATTGGTCGATCCAGTCGTACGATGCGGCGGGCAAGGAATCGGTGGAAAGCGAAAAGAATCGCTTTACCATCATCGTCAAGGCGAAGGAAAAAATAGATTTGGCGCTCGAACTCGATCCCCTGATCCAGCACGGACATGTGATTGAAGTCACCGGCAAAACCGAGGCGGGAGCGCGCGTCATGGTGAATGGCAGGGAAGTGCCGATCGTAGGCGACGATGGTACGTTCCACTACTTCACGCCGCCCTTGCCGAATGGCGAAAATCTGGTCACGGTGACGGCGCAAAATGCCAAAGGTGGCGTAAATACCCACCAGGAAAAAGTCGTGATTCAGTAAAAAGATTCGAAGTAAGAAAGCGGCTTTTTGTAAACGATGTCCAGAATTGAACGACCGGGTGCCCAGATGACAACCCGTTCTGCTGAACATCGAAGTAGAATAGAAGAAACAGGAAATAGTAAAGAGAAACTGAACGGAATCGGCCAACGCCGGGGTCCGTTCTGGGTCGAATTCCAGAGAGAGAAGTACTGCCATGTCAAACAACGGGTTTCATAACGGGTCATCGCGGTCGCACAATCTGCGCTCGCTGTTCAGCATGTTTTCGAGCGACCTCGCCATCGATCTCGGGACGGCCAACACGCTGGTATACGCGCGCGGCAAGGGGATCGTGGTCAACGAGCCTTCGATCGTCGCGTTGAACAAGAACACCAACGAAGTGGAAGCCGTCGGTAAAGAAGCCAAAGAGATGCTTGGCCGCACGCCCGGCAACATCGTGGCCATCAAGCCGATGAAGGATGGCGTCATCGCCGACTTCAAAGTCACAGAGAAGATGCTGAACTACTTCATCCAGAAAGCGCACAACCGCAAGATGCTGGTGCATCCGCGCATCGTGATCGGCGTCCCGTCGGAAATCACGCAGGTGGAGAAGCGCGCGGTCATGGATTCCGCCTATCGCGCCAAGGCGAGCGAAGTACACCTCGTGGAGCAGGCGATGGTGGCCGCGATTGGCGCAGGCCTGCCCATCACCGAACCCAGCGGCAACATGGTGGTAGACATCGGCGGCGGTACCACCGACATTGCAGTCATTTCGCTAAGCGGCATCGTTTACTCGCGTTCCGTGCGCATGGCCGGCAATCAGATGGATGAAGCCATCATGAACTACCTCAAGCGGAAATATAACCTGCTGGTAGGCGAGCGCACCGCCGAGCAGATCAAGATGGAAATCGGCTCTGCTTATCCGCTCGACAAGCCGCTGACCATGGAAATTAAAGGCCGCAACCTGATCGAAGGTGTGCCCAAGACCATTACCGTAGACGACAGCGAAATCCGCGAATCGCTGAGTGAATGTGTTTCGACCATCATGAATGCAATCCGCGTAGCGCTCGAACGCACACCGCCCGAACTCTCGGCCGACATCAGCGACCGCGGCATCGTGCTGACCGGCGGCGGCGCGCTGATCAAAAATCTGGACAAGCGCATCCGCGAGGAAACGGGCCTCCCGGTTTCAATCGCCGACGATCCGCTCTGCAGCGTAGTGCTGGGCACCGGTAAAATGCTCTCGGATTTCAAACTGCTCAGAAAGATTTCGATCGAGTAGAGCCGCGAGCTTCAGGCGACGAGCGAAAAGCAGGTCCTTCGCTCCGCTCAGGATGACAAATCCGAGGAATAACGGGCGCACGAGATAACAGTCTCAGCGATGGCGGGTTTACTGAGAACTGACAACTGAGAACTGAGAACTGGTGTTATGGACGTCCTCGGACGCTACCGCAATCTGATCGTTCTGGTGGGAGTCTTATTCGCCCAGGTTCTCGGCTTGGCCGTGCAGGTCAAGCGCACTACCGCCAGCGAACCGACGCGCCTCATCCGCGTCTGGGCGGTTGGCGCGGTAACTCCTCTGGAAAAAGCGCTGGAGTGGATGCAAACCTCCACCGGCAACATCTGGCACAACTACTTTTACCTGCGCGGCGTGCGCGCCGAGAACCGCAGCCTCAAAGCCCAGATCGAGCGCATGACGCTTGAACAAGTGCGCCTGAGCCAGGACGCCGGCCAGGCGCGGCGATTGCAGGCCTTGCTGGCCTTCAAGGAACAGTTCATTTCCCAGACCACGGCAGCGCAGGTAATCGGGGGAAGTGGCAGCGAGTCCTCCCGTTCCGTCTTTATCGACAAGGGCTACAGCGACGGCATCCGGCCCGACATGGCAGTCATCACCGCGGATGGCATTGTAGGCAAGGTCTTGCACGCCGATCCCGTCGATCGCCACGTTTCTGAAGTGCTCCTGATCGACGATCAGACGAGCGGGGTGGGTGCGATCCTGGACAAATCCCGGCTGCAAGGCATCGTGCGAGGCACGCCGTCGGGCGAACTGGTGCTCGAAAAAGTGATGAGCGACGAAACCGTGTCCCCCGGAGAACTGGTTCTTACCAGCGGCGGAGATCGGATTTTTCCCAAGGGCTTGACGGTGGGTCAGGTCACGAAGGTTAGTCCGGGCAGTGAGGTTTTCCTCAACATTCGCGTCCATCCCGCGGCCGATCTTAGCCGCCTGGAAGAAGTGCTGGTGGTAACGAAGATTGACGAAAGGCAGGCCGAGCCCGACCAGACCGGCGCGACACGCGCAATCGATATCCTTGCCGCGCGCCTGCCGACCGTCCCTCCCAAGCCGGAAGATGCCACCAAAGGTGCGGCGGGAACTGCCACCCCGGGGACTGTTGCAACGAGTAGCACCAAGAAACTTGCGCAACCAAAGACGGTCGCACCAACGACAGCCGTACCCGCCACCGCAGGCTCCGATGCCAAGCCGAAAGCTGTGCCTCCACCAGTCGTCACCACCGCCGCTTCACCTGCGGCTCGAAAACCGCCAACGGCCGCATCTGCTTCTGGAACTTCCGCCGGTGCTGGCTCCGGCATCGCCCCGGCAACCCCGGCGAAGATCACGGGGAGCCCGGCTACCAAACCTGCCCCGAAGCCCGTGAAGACCGACGTTCCGCCCCAACCCAAACCGCAACCCGCGGTCGAGGACACTCCACACTAACGTGGCCATCACTTACACATCGGGAGAACAGGTTGAGGTCTATCGTTTCAGCATTCCTGCGACGATCCTGATTCCGCTGACCGCCGTTTTCGTGCAGGCGTGGTTGTCGAACCGGTTTCCATTCCTCACCATCTTCGACCTGCCGCTATTGGTCACGATCGGTTTTGCGACCGCGCGCCGCAATCCCCTGGCGGGACTGTTTACCGGCTGCTTGATCGGTATGCTGCAGGACGCGCTGACCATCAATCCCATCGGCCTCTACGGAATTGCCAAAACGGTTGTGGGATTCGGCGCCTCCTCGCTCGGCATCAAGCTCGACGTGGAGAATGCCGGCGCCCGCTTCCTGCTTACCATCGTCTTCTACGTGGTGCACGAGATTGTCTACTTCATGGTTGCCCGCGGCCTGGTCGGCCTGCACATGGCCTGGAGTTGGCCGCACGAATTCCTGTCATGCGTGGCGAATGCCGTACTGGGCATTTTTGTCTTCATGCTGCTCGATCGCGTCAAGCAGCGCACGTAGCCCACCGGAACCCTGCAGTAGAGACGGGGCTTGCTCCGTCTCCTGCGTGTCGCGCTTCCAAGGTTGGGTTCGGGCTGAGACGCGGCAAGCCGCGTCTCTACGAAAGATTCGTCAAGATCACGACGATGTATGCCAACGCCGCCGCTGCCAGAGTGGAAAAGAGATTCACCGCCTGGTTGCCGATCCAGCCGCGGCGTTGCAGCGTCGCGCCGAGGACGCTGTCGATCAGCATGCCGACAAATCCCGCCGCTACCGGAATCCAAATCTGAGCCGGGGGGAGTATTCCGCCCAAGATTGCGACCGCCGCGATCACCAGCCCTGCTGCCAGCCCGGCAATGCTTCCGGGAATCGTGATGCCGCCGTCGGTGCCGGCTGGGACACGTCGCCAGGTCGTAATCATGCGCGCATTCGCGCGGCTATATTGCCCGATTTCGCTGGCCACAGTGTCGGTAGCCGCTTCAGTCAGAGCGGCCAGCGTAGCGACCAGCCAAACCCGATTTCGGGTAGCGCCGAAAGCAACTGAGGCGACTCCCGCTACTGCCAGATTGGCCAGAACTTGCCATGCGTTCCGACCTTCCCGGCGTTCGGCAACTCCCAGCGCCAGCTTACGCCGGTATCCCAGCCGAGTGGATACCCAGGTCATGACAAACAGCGCTGCCAGCGTGCCGAAAGCCACCGGCCCGATGCCGGCAAAAAGCAGGAAACAGGCAAGACCGCCAGCCAGTGCTCCCGATCGATTGACGCCGCGCAGGACGCAAGCCAGCACCGCGAACGCCAGAGTCACCGTCGCGGCAATGACCAGTCGCTCCGGGGATGAAGCCCAGGCGTGTGTTAGAAAAGGGTTAAACATGGGTGGAAAGCTCTCAGCTGTCGGCTCTCAGCAATCAGTAGAATCTCACGTCCGAGAAAACTGAGAGCTGAGTCCTGAGAGCTGATTCCGACGATCCCCACTCAATAACACTATATTCGGTATCGTGCATTGGCCGACCGCGTCATGTAGTGCTTGACCTTTGGATTCTGCCGGTAATCTGGCCGCGCAACTATGCCTCGTTTACGCTACACTTCTGTACGCTCGCCGGGGTTTGGGCATCTGAAGGTTTTGCGGAGACGCTGCGAGCCGCGTCACCCGCAGCCCCTAAAGGGGCGGTTAGTCTCGGAGCGCTTACGGTATCGCTAAAGCGATACCCTGATACGAAGCGGCACACTGATACGACGACGATGCGCGGATAGGACACAATGCACCGATACGCGTCTCGGATTGGTGGGTAGTGCGCACCGAGTTTGCCGGCAATCGGAGACGAGACGACCTCGTCTCTACGAGGGAGCGAAAATGGCGGCCTCAGTCTGGTCTGGTTATCTCACGTTCGGATTAATCTCGATGCCGGTGCGTCTGTTCTCGGGCGCGCGCTCAAGCGGCATCTCCTTCAACCAGCTTCACCGTACTGACCACCATCGGGTAAAGCAGCAGCTCATTTGCCCGCTCGACAACCAGGTCCTCGAGCGCAGCGATATCGTTAAGGGCTACGAGTATCGCAAAGACGAATACGTCATCATCGATCCGGAAGAGATCAAGAAGATCGAACCCAAGACCGCAAAGACGATGGAGATCCTGGAATTCGTGAAGACGAGCGAAGTCGACCCTGTGTACTTTGAGTCGTCCTATTACATGGTCCCGGAAGAAGCGGGCCGCCGTCCCTATGCGCTGCTGACCAAGGCGCTCGAAGAAAGTGAGTTCGTGGCCATCGCCAAACTCACCATGCACAACCGCGAATACACCGTTTTTCTGCGTCCGCACAAAGGCGGAATGATGCTCCACACCATGTATTACGCCGAGGAAGTGCGCGAAGTCGAATCCTTCGGCGCTCCCGATGTGGAGATCAAGGACGCCGAAATCAAAGTTGCCCATCAACTAATCGAAGCGCTGGCGGGCGAGTGGGACCCGGAAAAGTATCACGACACCTTTCAGGAAAATCTGAAAAAGCTGATCGAGGCGAAACTGGAGGGCGGGGAAGTGCAAGCTGTGGAACAGCCGAAGAAACTGGCCCCGGTGGTCGACCTGATGGCCGCGCTGAAAGAAAGCCTGGCCCAGACGAAGAAGCCCTCCGCGTCAGAAAAAGTTGCGGAAATGCCCGCCGAGCGCCAATCAAAAACACGTCGCGGCCGCGGGTGATACCCCGTAGAGACGCGGCATGCCGCGTCTCCTGCGTGCGCGCCCAAACTCCGCGTTTCGTCGTCGGCTTCAGACGCGGCAAGCCGCGTCTCTACGGCAACGTTGCCGAATATTGCGAACCCCGGCAACCAAATTTGCCTCGAGTCTCTTCTCATCAAAGCGGAGGAAATAAAATCGGCTCAGCCTGCCTGATTTCCCCTCGCACCCCGGTTCCCGATACAATATCGGTTTCCGCGCAAGACCACCTTTTACCATGGAGTTGGAATGAAGCGGTTTCTCTGGCTGGGGTTCGTGCTGTTTCTTTATCTGATCTGTACCGGGTGCGGCGACACGTTCCGCCCGATTATTATTCCGAATCCTCCCGTATTTCCCAACCCGGCGGCCACCAACACGGTGGTGTCGATCAACGATAACGCGCCGCTTGCAGGGCCCCAAACTACACCCGGCAGCGCCATGGTGATCGATGTCTCGGGCGATACCGACGAGAGCCAGGCGAACCTGGGACTTGCTCCCGTCCATGCCGTCCAGCAAAGCGCCAGCGTAGTGCTGGTTGCCAACCAATCCATAACCGGCGCGCAGTCCGATTCCATTACCAAGCTAATTTTCGACAGCCCGGATATTTTCAGCTCCAGCACCATCAGTCTGCCGACGAATTCGGCACCGAGTTTCGTCGCCACCACCGAAGCAGCGCAGGCCTACGTCGTGCTCTCCAGTCTCAATTCGGTCGGCGTGATTAACACCAGTGCCAACGCGCAGGTGGCCACCGTCCCGGTGGGGAACACCCCGGTAGCCATGACCGAGACTCCGGATGGCAAGAAGCTTTACGTGGCCAACCTGGGCGACAGCACGATCAGCGGCTTCAACACTCAGACAGCAAACCTGGTGCCGAGACAGGGTTCGCCTGTAAGCACCACCTCACCGCCGATCTGGTTGTCGGCGCGTTCCGACAGTCAGATGGTGTATGCGCTCGAAGCCAACGGAACTCTTGCCGCGCTGAACACGTTTTCGACATCCGGTCCTGACACCTTGACCGAGTATCCCAACCTCAACGTGCCGGGCGCCAGCTACATGGTCTATGACGAAAACCTGAACCGTTTGTATATTGCCGGCGGACAGGAGATGGAAATCATCTTTGTGGGGCAATCTCCGCCGCAGCTTTTAGCCACGATTAACCTCCCGGCGTTTACCCCGCTCAATTCCGCGCCGGTCTCCGCAACTGCTGCGGCCGTCACGGACCTGCCCGACGGAAGCCGCGCTTATGTTTCCTCGTATGCCGTGCTGCCCAGCAATTTCACTGTCACCTCGGTCTCCGGAGATGGAGTCAACGCCACCTATGCCTACACTTTGACGGCAGGGCAGAACCTGACGGCCGGAGTGGGCGTAACCGTCAACGGAACGGGCCCGGACGGATTTGACGGAAACTTTGTTATCGGCGGGATTATTAGTGGTACGACGGCTTGTCCGGGCACGTGTTTTCAGGTCCCCAACACCACGGTGCTCGCTTCGACCCCGGTGTCGGTTGCTGGCACGGGCAGCAATGTCTTCCCGCAGGTCACCGTGGTTTGGACCAACTCCAACTCCATCAAGACCACGGCCGCTCTACCCGGCTTTCCGGACGCGACCAATCCGAATTACCTGCAAGGATTGTTCTACGTTCCGGTCTGCGACAACACCCGGGATATGCTCGGAGGACCAACCGGTAGCGGCTTTCGCTTCAATATGGCCCCCGGCGGCGACAGCACCCGCGCCTACCTGTCAACGTGCGACGGTGGCGTGGTCGACATCATCGATACCTCCACCGACACCTACATCTTGAATCAAGCAGAACCGGCCAGCGCGCGCCCGCCGATTGCGTCAGAAACGCAGAACCCGTCCCAGAATCCGGTCTTTCTGCTGGCTGGACCATAGCCTTTAGAGTGTCATCCTGAGCGAAGCGAAGGACCTATGTGGGTGCCCCATCCTTGCGCGTTTTTTGCGCAAGAGCCTGCCCTGAGCGAAGCCGAAGGGGTGGGATTCCACGCCCGCGTCCAGCTAGGGATTTTGTATTTGATTTCGCGTGGCGCAGCGCCTCAGCGCCGCGATAACGACTAACAACGAACGACCAACGACTAACAACGAACGACCAACAACCAGCGACCGCCCTATCCCGCGGCAGCAGCCGTTTCCGGCGCGCGGCGGAGATAGCGCAGCGCGACATTCATGAAGACGTTTCCACTCGAAGTATTGAAGCACATTACCAGCGCTTCGGTATCTTCACTGCTCCTGCTCCCCTGCTCGGAAGTGTGCAGCGTGGGCGGACGGACGTGAAAGTGGAATCCCTGATCGTTGAGCGTGGTAACGGAGTTTCCGATAATCTGGTTGGCCAGTTCGCAGACCGCTTCCCGCACCAGTTCTTCGTCGGTCTCCGACACTGCGACACCCGCCAGACGGCTGGCGAGTTCGAGCGCCGCTCCCATGTCCACATCGAAAATGATCCGCCCTTCAATCTCGCCCGCGAGGTAAACTTCGGCAGCGATCCCTTTCCGCCGGTACGCCTCTTCTTCCATGCTCAGGTTCTCGATGGAAACGGGCGTTCCCAGCCCCTGGGCCAGAACGGCGTCGGCCGAGTTGATGAAAGGCTGAATCAGATCCATCCGCACGTTAGACTCCCGCTCCGGCGCCGCGCACCGCCGTTCCGTCGTCGCGCATCACGTACTTGATCACTTCATAGAGAACTTCCGGTTTTACCGGTTTCTGCACAAAGTGCCGCGCGCCGCGCTGCAGCGCCGCGACGATGTTCTCCTGGTAGCCGACCGATGACACCATCACAATGCGCGCGCTCGGATGGTCGCGCACAATCTTCTCCGCCGCCTCGATGCCTTCCATCTGCGGCATGGTGATATCCATCAGAACGATGTCGGGCGTCAGCCTTTCGTACTCGGTAATTGCCGATACTCCGTCGCCCGCCTCGCCGACCACCTGTCCCCCAAAGGTTTCCACCATTCGGGCCAGGTTCTTGCGGGCAAACACGGAGTCATCCACAATCAGATAGCGCACCGGCTGTCCGTCTTCGCTCCGTTTTACGGGCGCAAACTTTTCCATGGCACTCCTCCCCAACTATTCACTTAATCACGATCAACGTACCTTTCGATAGATAACTCTAGTTACTTCCGGCACTGGTCGACCGCTTGACCTCGACCGTGTCCGATTGGTTAGTGTCCCCCCGGCCATGATCCGGCGCGCATTGGGACTGCAGAATACTGGGCAATTCCTGGAGGTCGGCCACCTGCATCGCATAGCCGCGTTCGATGGCCGCCCTGGGCATGCCGTAAACCACGCATGTCTGCTGGCTCTGCGCCACCGTGAATCCCCCCGCGGCCCGGATCTCGCCCATGCCCGCCGCTCCGTCTTCCCCCATGCCCGTCATCAGAACCGCCATCGCTTGCGAACCAAACTGCTCCGCTACGCTGCGGAACAGCACATCCACGCTAGGCCGGTGTCCGTTGACCGGGGCATCTTCCCCCAGCAGCGCCACGTTGCCCAGCGGCAGTTTTTTCACTTTCATGTGCCGGTTGCCCGGAGCAATCAGCGCTCGCCCCGCCACCAGCAAATCGCCCGACTGCGCTTCCTTTACCCGGATCGGACAGCAGTCGTCCAGCCGCTTGGCAAAAAGGTTGGTGAACCCATCCGGCATATGCTGCACCGCCAGAATGCTGCCCGAAAAATCCGCCGGCAGATGCGAAAACAGGTATTGCAAGGCGTTCGGACCGCCGGTGGAAACGCCAATGGCAACGATGTGCGTCGGCGCCAGCGGCTGCAACTTGACCGCTGGCCGCCGCCGCGTGTCCCGCGGCAGGAACTGCTGCTGCACTCCCGCGCTCTGCGCCGCGGCCTGGATCTTGCCGATCAGCGCCTGGGCAATCTCCGGCATGTGCGCGAAAACGTCATGCGGCTTGGCCACGAAGTCAAACGCGCCCAGCGCCAGCGCCTTGAGCGTGATCGAAGCTCCTTCGGTGCTGTGCGAACTGACCACAATCACCGGCAACCGGTGCCGGTGCCGCATGATCTCTTTGAGCGTATCGATCCCGTTCAGTCCGGGCATTTCCAGGTCGAGCGTCACCACGTGGGGCGAGAGCTCCTCGATTTTTTTCAAAGCGAAATTGCCATCGATCGCCGTGCCCACCACCTGAATCGAGTCATCCTGTTCGAGGATCTGCGGAATCAGCTTGCGCATCAGCGCGGAGTCGTCCACCACCAGGACTCGCACCGGCTTTTTCACGACTGTCCTCCCGTTGCGCCGCGCGCGCCGGCTTCGCCCGCCGGAACTCCACCGTTCGCGTTCGTCTTCGTCATTGCGAGGCTCGATAGCAGACCCGCCATCCGCGAGCCGGTAGCGTGCGCGCGTCCGCGGGTGAAGCGATCCATCAGCGCGATCATGTTCAGGATCAGAACCACCCTTCCATCGCCCAGAATCGAAGCTCCACTCACCAGGTCGGTGGTAATCGACTGGTCATCGAGCGCCTTGATGACCAACTCGCCTTCGCCCTCCAATGCGTCGACCACGACACCGAACTTGCGGTCTCCGCTGTGGATGACGAGCACGAAAAGCTTGCGCTGCGCCGTTTCCGGCCCCCTTGCGGGCGCGGAGCCCAGACGCAACAGCGGCAAGACGTCGTTGCGCAGTTGCAGTACGTCGTAGTGCTCAACCCGATGGATATTCTCTTCCGTCGTGCGAGCAATTTCCGCCACCGCGTTCAGCGGCAACGCATAGAGCCGCTGCTCCACCCGGAACATCAACGCCCGGATGATGGCCAGTGTCAGCGGAAGCCGCAGACGGAAGGTTGTGCCCCGTCCCCGCGCCGTTTCGATCTGGACCGTTCCCTTCAGCCGTGTCAGCACGCTCTGCACTACATCTAATCCCACGCCCCGGCCCGACAGTTCGGTAACCTCTTCCGCCGTGGTGAATCCCGGCTGCAGGATCAGTTCCAGCGTATCCGTCTCGTTCAAGCGCGCGGCTTGTTCCGCTTGCAGCAATCCCAGCGAGAGGGCGCGCTGCCGGACTTTCTCCGCATTTATCCCGGCGCCGTCGTCGGAGACCTCGATGACTACCTGATTCCCCTGATGATAAGCCGCCAGCCGAAGGCTTCCTTGCGGCCGCTTGCCGGCCGCAACCCGCTCCGCGGCGGTTTCGATGCCATGTCCAATCGCATTGCGCACCAGGTGCGTCATGGGCTCGGCAATCGCATCCAGGATGCTCTTGTCGAGATCGGTTTGCCCGCCCCGCACGCTCAGTTCGACTTCTTTTCCGCACTGCCGTCCCACGTCCCGCACCACGCGCGGAAAGCGCCGGAACAGTTGTTCGACAGGCACCATGCGAATCTTCATGACCGAGTGCTGCAGATCGTTCAGAACCCGCCCCTGGAACGCCATGGCGTCGGCGAACTTCCCCTGCAAGGCATCCTTGGGGAAGCGCTGTCCAAATTCCAGCAGCGACTGTTGCAACATCGATTTCGCCAGAATCAGTTCGCCCACCAGATTGAGGACGCTGTCGATTCTGTCCGCATCCACGCGCAGCACATTATCGGGGCCAGTCGCCACTGCGGGTGCAGCGGATGGTTCCGCGATTGCCGAAGCTTCAATTTCAGCAACAGGGGCAGCAACGCTGGCCGTGGCCCTGGCGGCCTCGGCCGGTGTGTCGTGAGCGCCTGCGAAGTCGGCAGCCAAATCTGGTGGCAGCGGCGACGCCCCGGCGCCCGCGGTCTTACTTCGCCCGCGCGTGTCCCGGAGGGGCGTGACCGCGACGCTCAAGGCAATGGTTGGGATGCTGCACTTCGCACGGATCTGCTCCACCGGTTTTTCCGACACGAGCGCGGCTTCGACACGAGTAATCGGATCGAGACTGCCTTCCACCGGATAGAGCGCTAGAATTTCGCCCAGTCCGGCCAGCGCCAACTGGATCATCTGCCGCCCGGCAATGGGCATGCCACACTGCGGGTCGACCTCTACCACCACGTGATGAACGCGCTTGCCTAACTCCAAAGCGTGCGTGATCGCCAGTTGCTCGTATTCCGACCAGCGTGTGGTTTTGGCGGCGGCTTTCTTTTTCTTGGTTGCGACTTTGCTTTTGCTCTTGCTATCGCTATTGATATTGACACTTGTATTGCCCGCGCCCGCCGCCGGATGCGCCAGCCGCGCAATGTCCGCGCGCAACGACTGGATACTCGGCAGCTTCGTCCCGTTGCGATATGCCTCGAGCAAGGCCGCAAACACGTCGGCCGCGCGCAACGCAATCTCCGGAACCAGGGCCGCTGCCGCCGTGTTCCCAAGCGTCAGCACGTCCTCGAATTCGTGGGCGAGCTCGCTGAGTTCCCGGAAGCCGCAGGCGGCCGAATCCCCCTTCAGCGTGTGCACGGTTCGCCGCAGGCTGCGCGCGGTTTCCGCGTCGCCCGGCGCCTTCTCCAGGCGCAGCGCTTCATCGTTCAGCTTCTGGACCAGTTCCCCGGCGCTTTCGAAAAACAGCTGGCGGAGTTCCGTCATCCGATCTTCGGGGGGAGAAGTCAATTCTCCACCTCAACCCGCTGGTAAGCCGTGCCGCTATTGCGATATACCATCTGAAATTTTTCGGTCAACCCCAGCAGGCTTTCGGCGTGGCCGACAAACAGGTAACCCTCGGGATTCAGGCAACGATAGAATTTCTCGACCAGCCGCTTCTGCTCGGCTTCGTCGAAATACATCATCACGTTGCGGCAGAAAATAATGTCGTTGCGCTGCGGCAGGTACTCGGTCTTCAGGTTGTGAAAGTCGAAGTGCACGATTTCCTTGACGTCTTTCTTCACCGCGTAGCGTTCGCCTACCCGGTTGAAGTAGCGCAAGCGATAGCCATAGTCGACAGTCGCCATCTGGTCTGCGCTGTAGGATCCCTCTTGCGCAGTCCGCAGCACCGAATAGTTGAGATCACTGGCCAGAATCTCCACCCGCCACGGGGCCGGCACCAGCGGCTTGGGAAGCGGCGATTCGAAGGGCACCGGATTCCGCAAATAGTGGTACGACAGCGCATCGGCCACCTGCATGGCCAGCGTGTAGGGTTCCTGTCCGGTCGAGCAGCCCGCGCTCCAGATCCTCACGCCGTAGTCCCGGCGCTCCTGCTTGCGCCGCAGAAGATCGTCCAGCACATCTTTCTGAAACAGCTCCAACTGCGCCTTGTTCCGAAAAAAGCTGGTCTCGTTGACGGTGAGGTTTTCGAGCAGGTGCGACAACTCCTTTTTCCCCTCTTGGCTGATGAGCAGCCGATAGTAGCTGTAGAAGGAATCCAGACGGCACTCTTTCAGCCGCCGCTGTAGACGGTCCTGTAGAAACGGCGTGCGCCGGTCGTCGAAGTGCATGCCGCATTCCTGGTAGACCAGGGTCTGCAGCAGTTTCAATTCTGCTTCGGTGAGTACAGGTGTTTCGCTCGTGTTCATGTGGGCTGGTTCTTTCTTACTTCCCGGCCAACGCGCTCTTTGTTCCTGTTCCTGTTCCTGCTCCGGTTCCTGTTCCCGTCTGCGGCTTGACCCCGGGCTTCATCCCGGGCTTGGCACTGGCTCCCTCACCCGGAATTCCAGGCGACACTTCTTTGTCCTTGTCCTTGCGCAGCTCGCGCGCCGCCAGAATCTTGCCGATATCCAGCAGAATGATGAGTCGTCCCTGATACTTCCCCAGACCGGTCACGCAGTCTAACCCGCCTTCCTGCATCATGGCGGGGGCGGATTCGATTTCGCTTTCTGGAATCTTCAACACCTCCGACGCCGAATCCACAATCATGCCCACCAGCCGGCCGCCGTGTTCCACGACCAGGATGCGGCTGCGCCGGTCGAGTTCTGTGGACCGCTGCCCGAATCGCTTCCGCAGATCCACCACCGAAACAATCTTTCCGCGCAGGTTGATCACGCCTTCCAGATAATCAGGGGCATCCGGCACTGCGGTGATCTCCGGCACGCGGACGATCTCGTGCAATGCGGTGATGGGCACGCCATAAGTCTCACGCCCTACCCGAAACCCCACGATGTGTGTTTCCCGGTTCATGGCTTCAGTTCCTTCAACGAGATCCCGCCGCCGCGCTCCACGACGCTTTTCCCTGGCCCGGACCGCCGTCGCCAGTCCGGTCGTTCGCGCGCAGCGAGAAACGGTCCATTGAATCCAGCAGGCCCCGCGACATTTTCGACATCTGGTCCGAGGATGCCGCCAGTTCCGTCGAAGCCGACGTCGAGTTCTGCACCAGTTCGCGCATCCGTTCCATGGCCATCACCACTGCCTGCGCTCCGGAAGCCTGTTCTTCCACCGCCGAGGTGATCTCGTGGGTGATTTCGTTCAGCCGCGTGGTGGCGCGCGCAATTTGCGCCGAACCGTGCGACTGCTCGTTGGTCGCGGCTCCGATTTCCTGCGCGAACTTGTAAACCTCGGTCACGACGTTCGAAATCCGGCGCAGCGCAGCGTTCAGTTCCTGCCCCAGATTCAGACCTTCGTTCACGATGGTGGTGCTCTTCTCCATGTTGTCGACCGCTTTGCGCGCTTCCTTCTGGATGCTCTCGATCAACTCGGAAATTTCTTTCGTCGACTGCGCCGATTTCTCCGCCAGCTTCCGCACTTCGTCCGCCACCACCGCGAATCCCAGGCCGTGCTCGCCCGCGCGCGCCGCTTCGATGGCTGCATTCAATGCCAGCAGGTTGGTTTGCTCCGCCAGGTCGTCGATTACTTCGACAATCTTGCCGATGTTGTCCGCCCGCGTGCCCAGCGCGTCGATGATCTCGCCCGATGCGCTGATCGTCGTGTTGATCCGGTTCAAACCGTCGGTCGCCTTCTCCATCGTGCCAATGCCGCTGTGCACTTCCTCGCGCGAGCGATTGGAGATGTCCAGCAGAACCTTGGCCGTATCCGCCACCCGCTGAATCGACGTCACCATCTGGTCGATGGACGCCGAAGTTTCGCTTACGCTCGAAGCCTGCGTCTGCGTGCTCTTCACCATGTTCTGCACGTTCACGCTCATTTCGTGCATGGTGCTGGTCACTTCATCGATCGCCGAAGAGGTTTGCAGGCTGTTGCGCGCTGACTCGTCGGAAGAGCTGGCCACCTGACTGGAAGAGCTGGCCACTTGGGTGGCGGCATCGCGCACGTTACGCACAATCCCGCGCAAGCCTTCCACCATGCGGGTGAAGGCGTTCGCCAGCGTGTCATTGGCCGAACGCGGATGAACTTCAACTGCCAGGTTGCCCCCGGCGATGGCTTCTGAAACCGACGCCATCTCCTTCAGATACTTCACCATCGAGTCGAAAGTCCTGGCCAGTTGCCCGATCTCGTCTGTGCCCTGAATGTCGATGTTGTGCTCCAGATCGCCAGACTGGCCAATCTGCTCGGCCACGTGCATCAGCCGGGTCAGCGGATGGGTGATTCCGCTGGCCGTCCGGTAGGCAATCACGATGCCCAGCGCCAGCGCAATCATGGAACTGAACACCGCCGCCAGAATCGTCCACGTCGCTGCCGATTCGTCCGAGTGCCGCCTCACGTCCAGCAGTTGGCGGTTCTCCCGGTCGACTTCGTCCAAAATGTCGCTGGACCGCGTAACCCATGAATTCGGACCCTTTTGGAGATAGAAAATCTGCAGTTCGGCCACGGTCGCGTTGCCGCTGTCGACCGCTTGCCGCTTGTCCACCAGTGGATCGGCGAACTCACTGCCCCAAGCCTGTTCCGAGGCCTGCACTTTTTCCAGGCTGCTGCGCTGCTGCGGCGAATTCGCCAGCTCTTGGGCATGGTGCAGGGCCTCACTCAACTGGTGTTCCCCTTCCGTCATTTTTTCCACGTCCCGAGTGTCCCCGCTCAGCAGGTAGTTCTGCAGGTGAAGCCGGTTCTGCATCATCTGGAAGCGCACCGACGAAGTCGCCTCGGTCATGTCGATCGAACGCTGTGCCGCCGCCTTGGTCTCATGTTCGCGTTGCACCGCGATCAGGTTGATCGCCAGCAGCACCAGAACGGTGGCCAGAATGACGCCGAAACTCATATACAGCTTTTTCCCGATGTTCATACTCCAACCTTCCTCGGCCCGCTTCGCATCCTGCATGTCCTTTTCATTTTCAATGCGACGGATCAAAACGGAACTCCACAATTCCCGTTGATTCCTCCGGACCCACCTCAAAACGCCACTTCTTTGCCGCATCCAGAGCGGCGTTCGCCAACACCGGATGCCCGCCCACCAGTTTTGCGCTTTTCACCGAACCGTTGGGCGCAACCGTGACTAGGACTTTGACCACGCCGGTGATATTCATGCGCCTTGCCAGATCCGGATACACCGCCGCCACCTTGATTTTCGGCTTTCGGCTAAGTGCTTCTTGACCCCATGCCAGGGGCACACGAGTCGCGGCCCATCCGCCAAGCAACAGCAGACCCACCGCCAAGATGCGATTCAGGGCTCGAAAAGACACAAGGACCTCTCCTTGCTGGACCTTTGCTCCTATCTTCGTGTACGAACCCCGACAACGCATACCAAAAGTTCTTTCTTTGCATTACTTTCGTGATCGAGAAATTCATCGGGTCATCGGGCCATCGGGTCATCGGGCGATCGAAAATCAAGAACCCTTGGGCTTCGGGTTTCAGATCACCCGATGGCCCGATCACCCGATGACCCGATTCAAACTGAGACGCTCGTGTCACTTTGGTGCCGTTTCACAACTCGGCACCACCCCTCGTATTTCCTTGACTCAATTTGAGAATCAAGCGTAGGTTTTATATGTAATCCAAGTGTTTTCAACCGCTTAGCCAGAGATTGGTGAACCCCTGACAGCTCCCACGGGAAATTCGGGTGCCGGCGACGCGTCTCAGTCTGACGAGGCTTTCCAGAAGCTTCTCCTGACGCTCTCCCGGGCCGCTTTTCAAAACAGCGATCCCGGCCATCTCATTCGCTCCTTTTGCGCCCTCACTCGTGTTTATTTCCACGCCAGCGGCGCCTATTTCTGGAATCTTTCCTCCGACGGCGAACTCGTCGGCGCGGAGTCTGACGCCGATCAAGCCGCGTCGTTTCGCGGTAGCCGTATGCGTCCTTCCGATGCTTTCATCGCCATCGACGCGCTCGAAAAGCATCGCTCTTTTTTCGTCAATCAAATCGATGTCAGCCGTTTTCCCTGGTTCGCCTCCACCCATGCGCACGCCGCTCTGGCCGCCCCGGTGCACGTTGCGGGAGAAGTGATCGGAGCCATCGCTTTCCTCCGGAGTGCTCCCCATGCCGGCTTCGACGATGACGCGCTTGCTAAAGTCACGATCCTGGCTTCACAGCTCGGCACCGCACTCGAAGCCCTCCGCTTAAACCAGCTTTCCCGCGAAGAGCACCGCCGCGCCAGCATTCTGGTCGAGGTGGCTACCGCCCTCCATGGTTTGCCCGACACGGCCGCCGTGATGGAGAGCATCGCCGACCGCCTCCGTGTGCTGCTGCATTCCCCCGCTGTACTGGTTGCTGTTCGAAAGGAGTCTCGACAAGAAGCTGGAAAAGAAGTGCGGGGAGAGGCTCTAAAAGAGCCCCGACAACAGAGGCTTCAACCAGAGCAACTGTTCCAGTTGCAGGCGGTGTCGACCGAGGCGCCCCGGCTCGCGTTCGCCATTCGCCAGCGCTTCCAGCAGAACGATCTGCGCTCTTCGCTCGAGATCGCCAGCCGCGCCATCGCCGCCGGCGAGCGCATTACCGTGAGCATCGACGGCGCTTCTCATTTTGGAGAAGACTCGCCGCCCGGAGTGCTCATCGCGGCGCCCTTTCGCACCTCACGCTCGCACGGTGCGATTCTGGTTTACCCCCGCTCCGCCAACCCATTTACCCAGGAAGACAAAACCCTGGTCTCCGCCCTCGCCGGTTTTGGCGCGGTCGCCATTGCCAACGCCGAGTTGTACGGCATGGCGCGCGCCCAAGCCCACGAACTGCACGAAATCCTCGAGATCTCGTTCGAACTCGGGTCCGCCGGAAAACTCGACGAGTTCATGCAAACTTCGGCTGTCCGCGCCGCCAGCTTCCTCGGCTTCAAGCGCTGCTTCATCGGACTGCTCGAAGAAGCCATGTTTCACATTCGGTGGCAAGTGGAAAACGGCGCGGCCCGTCCCGTCGATATCCCGCTCTACGCTGGCGCCGCGACCGAAACCCTGAAGAAAAAAAATGTGTTTGTGACCGAAGATGCCGCCAAGACTGCAGGCGCGAATTTGGATTTTGTGGCGGCGTTCCAGATTCGCCAGCTCCTCGCCGTTCCCCTCCTCGGTTCGAACGGCGACGTGCTCGGAATGTTCGGAGTGCTCGACCGCATCGAGCCCGGTCCCATCAACGACGAAGACATCCGCCGCGCCCGCGCTCTGGCGGCGCAGGTTGCCATCGCTCTCGAATTGACCCGTAACCTGCATCAGTCCGAGGAGCACCGCCGCCGCGCCGAGGCCCTGGTCGCCATCGCCCTCGAACTGAACACGGTGTTGCATCTCCCCGAGTTCATGCGCAGCTTCACTCGCCGCGCCGCCGGCCTCTTCGGCAGCCGCTCTGCTGCCCTATGCCTTTTCCAGACCTCGGAGCCGGGCACGGTCCTTTTGTCCGGAGAAATGTCCGGGGATATGCCCGGCGATTCTGAGATTAACGATTCTGAGATCAACGACAAGGCCTTGCTCGCCCAATTCAATCAGGCGCTCACCGCCGCCCTGCCAAAGCATCCCACCGAAGTTGCCTTCGCTTCCGCCAGCGACGTTCTGGGAACGGCCCTCGCCTCCACTCTGGGATGGACCGATTGCACCCTCGTCCGTCTGGCCGGCTCCTCAGGCGAACTCATTGGCGTGCTGTGTCTCGCCGACCGTGGCGGCCCACCGGCCATCGAAGATCACCAGTTGCTTCGCGCCATCGCCGGACACGCCAGCATTGCCCTCGAAAATGCCTTCCTCTTCACCCGCATGCAACAGGCCAATCGCCACTGGCTGGAAGTCTTCGATGCCATCAGCGACTTCATCGTCGTCCACGACGAGCAGCACAACATTCTCCGCGTCAATCGCTCCCTCGCCGATTTCATCGGCATCGCTCCCGACGAGTTGATTGGCCTCAACATGCGCGCCCTCGACACCCTTTCCACCGTAGCTTCGCCGCACTCCTGTCCCTTGTGCCGCACCGGCGAGGGCGTTGACGAATATGTGCACCATGTCCTTGAGCGCACCTACCTGATTTCAACTTCGCGTATTCATGCCGCTAGCAGCGCCCAGTTGCAGACTGTGCACGTGCTCAAGGACATCACCGACCGTCGCGAGGCCGAGCGCCGCTATCGCGAACTTTTCGACAACATTCAGGAAGGAATCTACGTCTCCACGCCCCACGGCCGCTTCGTCGAAGTCAACGACGCCTTGGTTCGCATCCTCGGTTACAGCAGCCGCGACGAAGTTCTCCAACTCGACATCCCTACCCAGGTTTATTTTTCTCCGGAGCGCCGCCGCGAACTCGCCGATCAACTCGACTCCAGCGGTGAAATGCACAATCACGAAGAAGTCCTGCGCCGCAAGGATGGCACACCCGTCCACGTCTTCATGAACTGTTATGCAATGCGCGATCAGGATGGCAAAATCCTGCAGCATCGCGGCCTCATGCTCGACGTTACCGGCTTGCACCAATCGCAAACCGAATTGCAGAAAGAGCGCGATTTTTCCAGCAAAATCCTGAGCCACACCCAGAGCCTGATCCTGGTCACCGATACCGAAGGCATCATCAGCTATGCCAACCGGCGCTGGGGCGGACTCGGCTTTCAGCAAAACCAGATTCTGGCGCATCCTTTGCCTGACCTCTGTGCGCCTGCCCGCCGCGCCGCGCTTCGCGAAGCCCTGGCCGCCGTGGCCCGCGGCCAGCAGGTCGATAACTTCGATCTACCCCTGGTTCGCGGCGACGGTGTCAGCGCCCAGTTCTCCGCCAACTTGAGTCCGATCAACGGCGAAGACGGCTGCGTCAGCAGCATCGTAGTGGTGATGTCCGATGTGACCGACTCTTCCATGCTGCGCGCCAAACTGATGCACGCCGAGAAAATGGCCGCCGTCGGACAACTGGTTTCCGGCGTCGCCCACGAAGTCAACAATCCCCTCACCGCCATCCTCGGATTCACCGACCTCTTGATGGAAAATCCCGAGCTCCCGGAAAGCGCGCGTCGTGATCTGCGCGTCATTCTGCAGGAGGCGCAGCGCACCAAGCAGATCGTGCAAAACCTGCTCAGCTTTGCCCGCCAGGTGCCGCCGCAGCGCCAGCCCGTGCAGCTCAATTCCATCCTGCAACGCACCGTGCACCTGCGTTCGTACGATTTCATCAGTCACGGCATTCAGGTGGTCGAACGCCTCGATGAATCCCTGCCCCACGTCATCGGAGATTCCCACCAGTTGCAGCAGGTGTTTCTCAACATCCTGAACAACGCCTACGACGCCGTCCGCGAAACCGCGCGGCCCGCTCGCATTGAAATCACCAGCGCCCGCGCCGATGCTTTTGTCGAAATTTCCTTCCGCGACAACGGTCCCGGCATCCCCGATCCCGGGATCATTTTTGATCCGTTCTTTACCACCAAAGACGTCGGCAAGGGCACGGGTTTAGGTCTCAGTATTTGCTATGGCATTGTCCACGAACATGGCGGTGAAATTCTCTGTCACAACAATCCGGACTCTGAAGGAGCAACCTTTATCGTGCGCCTTCCCGTCGCATCCGAAGGCGCATCTTTTGGAGCCGTTGCAGGAGTGCATCCCCAATGACCCAGTCAGGAACCAACACAGGAACTCAACCCGCCCGTGCGCCGGTGCTTCTGATTGAAGACGAACCGGCCGTCATGGCCCTGGTGCGCGCCGTACTCGAGGGCCACGGCTACGCCGTGGTCTCCACCGAATCGGGAGCCGACGCCCTGCGCCTGCTGGCCGAACGCAATTTTCACGGAGTGGTTTCCGACATGCGCACTCCCGGAGGTGTCGATGGCGCCCAGGTTTATGCCTGGATCGCCACCAATCGCCCGGAACTCGCCTCCCGCCTGGTTTTTATCACCGGCGATATCGCCAACGAGGAAACCGCGGCCACGCTCCGTCGCACCGGCGCGCCCTGCGTGGAAAAGCCGTTCCGGGTGCACGATTTCATTACCGTGGTCGAGCAGACCATGGGCAAGGCCGCATGATGACTGAGAATGCGACGAAACAGAATTCGATGAAAGAAGACCCGACCAAAAATGACTTCCGCGTCCGCTTGTTGATTGTGGACGACGAGCAGACCATCCGCCGCCTCTGCATCACCGTCGGCGAGTCGTTAGGCTTCGTCTGCCTCGAAGCCGAGAGTGGCGAGGCTGCCCTGTCCCTGCTCGAAGAGCAGCCCGTCCACATGGTCCTCACCGACATGGTCATGCCGCGCATGTCCGGCATCGAATTCCTGGAGCAGGTCAAGCGCACCTACCCGCGCATCGAAGTCGCCGTCATGACCGGCCACGGATCGGTCGAAACGGCGGTGCAGGCAATGAAACTCGGCGCTTATGATTACATTGCCAAGCCCTTCAACCCGCTCGACGAACTGCGCCTCTTCCTGCGTCGCATGGCCGACAAAGTCCGCCTTGTCGAAGAAAATCTCTTTCTTCGCGAACGCTCCGAAACCGAGACCGCCGTTCACGGCATCATCGGCAATTCCGCCGGTATTCAGAATGTCCTGCGCCTGATTTCGCGCCTCAAAGACACGCGCACGCCCGTCCTGATTTCCGGGGAAAGCGGAACCGGCAAAGAACTTGTTGCCCGCGCCCTGCACTTTCGTGGCGCCATGGCCGCTCGTCCCTTCGTTGCCGTAGACTGTGGCTCACTAGTTCCCACCCTGATCGAAAGCGAATTATTCGGCTACGAAAAAGGAGCCTTCACCGGCGCGCTTCGCTCCAAGCAGGGACTGCTGCAATCGGCCGATACCGGAACCATTTTTTTCGACGAAGTCGGCGAACTTCCCCTGGAAATGCAAGCCAAACTTCTGCGCTTTCTCCAGGAAAAAGAGGTTCGCCCCGTAGGCAGCAATCAAAAGGTCAAAGTGGATGTACGCATCATGGCCGCCACCAACCGCGATCTCGACGCCGAATATCAGAAGGGAACTTTCCGCAAGGATCTTTATTTCCGCCTCAATGTAGTCACCATTTCTCTGCCCCCGTTACGCGAGCGCCGTTCCGATATCCCCATCCTCGCGGCCTGGTTCCTCGAACGCCTGGCTCCTGGACGCGGCGTCCACGTCTCCGGCGACGCCATGAAGGCCTTGCTCGATTACGACTGGCCCGGTAATGTGCGTGAACTCGAAAACTGTCTGGAGCGGGCCGTCGCTCTAGGCGACCAAACGGTAATCGAAGTCAGCGATCTGCCCCCTGCCATCGCGCATGCGGAAATCCATGCCGATCCGCGCGAGGCGCGAGAAGTTTCCGGCACCGATCTAGAAGACATCGAGCGCGCCACCATCAAGCGCGTCTTCTCCCAGGTCAAAGGAGACAAAGCTCTCGCCGGCAAAATGTTAGGCATAAGCCGAGCCACCCTCTACCGCAAACTGAAGCGCTACAACATAGGAGCAGGAGAAGACCCTCCCCAATCCACAACGTTGCAATAGGTTCAAGCTCGTGTGGTGATAGGTGTTTGCTCGCGTAGGGGAGGGTGCCCTAGCCCGTCCAAGGTTGCGTAGGGGCGTGCCCTCACCTGCCCAGCCGAGCGCAGCTCGGCCTCTTCGCGAACTCCGTCGTCTCCACGACACACGCGAATTGAGACGAGTGTGTCATTTTGATACACGCCAGCCGCAAGCCCGGAAAAACGATCGTCCAGCGCCCTCGCGCAGGTCCGCTAACTGCTGCGTATTCTCCAACTTGTTCGTAGGTGCATGCCCCTCAAGTTTTTGGCGTCCCCCGTGCACTAAGAAGTGCCGATAAAGCAGATTGAGTCTCCCAGCAGTTCTTCCAAACCAGGAAGAAGGGAGATAAGTCTGTTCCAACTCCCCCGGGATTGAGGTTTCAGTGCCCAACCAGGCAACCGCTCGCGCGCACGAATCGGAAATCGTAGGCCGTTTGGCGAGATTTTTTCCCGAAGCCACCCCGGTGCGAATCCCGATCAAACTCAGCCGCACCCATATCCATGCCGACGGCAATGGCAACGGCAATAGCAACGGCAATACCCGCGAAAACGAAAATGTCTTTTTCCAAAACACCGTCATTGAGTTCGGCACGCCGCGCGAAGTCCTGTTTGTGGTCGACCACCCGCTGGAATTTGCCGATCGCGTCCTCGTTGAAAGCAATGACGGCTCGCTGCATGCCGAAGCCTCGGTCGTGGCAGTTCAGTATCATCCGGAACGGACCGTGGTCGCGGCCCGTTTCCTCCAACAAGTTCCCAATTGGATTGTGAAATCATGACTGCATCGAACCCTCAGCCCTTTTCCCCGCCATCCACTGAAGACCAGGGAGTCACGCTCGGCGCCCTGCAACCCGTCTACGCCGCCCTGGTGCGCGAATTCGTGGTTGAAATCTCCGCCTGCCCCATTGACGAGGGTTTCTCTATGTCGCCCGAGTCGGTCGAGCAAGCCGCTACCTGGTTCCAGCAAGTGGATGCGCAAATCCAGGTGCACCAGTTGCGCCAGTTTCTGCAGACGACGCCCCTGGCCAGCGAAGCCGTGCTGCGCCATTTGCTGGTTCATCACATGCAGAAGACCGCGAAGTCCACGAGCGATCGCGACAAAACCGACTTCCTGCTCGTCCAGTATTTTTCGCTGTGCGCGCCCTCCGGCCTCGAAGACGCCGACGTCGACCTCGACTACGTCGCCCAGGTGCTCGAGCCCGTGCTCGGGCCGCAACAGCCGGAGCTCCCCGCGTGGTTAAGCTCGCTCGACACCATCATGCAGACGGCGGCGCATTGCCGCCGGCTCAGCGAATTGCTGCACAGCGGCGTGCTCGAACAAGGGCGCAAGCTCAAGACGCAGAACGCGGCGCGCTACTTTGAGCCCTCCGCCATGGTGGCCTTTACCCGCTTCAGCTTCATGATCCGGCGCATATTCTTCCGCCTCATGCATGACGATTTAAATGCCATCCTGGATGGTCTGCGCGAACTCGATCGCCGCGGCGTCGCCACCGTCGATTGCCGCCGCGCTCAATTCTCCGCCGAGGAGCCGACCACGCGTTTGCGCATGATCTGCCAGTCCTGGAAAGTAATGTTCCACGCCGAGTACTCCTCGGGACAGCCCTTGCGCATGCTGGTCGATCTAAGAGCCGCCGTCGACGACGCCCTCCAGAACGCAGCGCAAGAAGGCCCGCGCAGTGCGCGCGCCGCCGCCGCGTCCGGAAATTCCGGCGCAACGCAAAAATAATTCCCCGGTAGAGACGGGGCTTGCCCCGTCTGGCGCCAGCGATGAACCACGCTCGAGCAAGAACGGGAAGGGCACGGCTTTAGCCCTGCCCCGGCTTTACAGTTTGCTGAAAAACTCGATTTGCGCTGGTCGGCCCCTAAAGGGGCATCTGATTTCAAACGACTTGCGGTATCGCTAAAGCGATACCCTGATACGAAACTTAGTTTTTCAGCAAACTGTTTAGCCGCTGAGGCACAAGCGGATTCGAACGGAGTTTGCCGGGGCAAAATGCAAAAGGCAGAAGGAAAAAGGAAAGATGAGAGCATGAAACGCCCGACCGTCCTGATCCTGGCCAGCGATCCCGCCTTTTCACGTGAGATTACCGCGCATTGGTCCCGGAACTCAGATCCCGACTCCGGTCATTGCGAAGTCGAGTTCACCGTCCTCGACCAGGACTTTTCGAGCGCCCTGGCCGGCAGCAACTACGATCTGGCCATCGCCGACGGTTCTTCCGAAGAAAAGAAAAAAAACAAGCGCCAGCTTCAATCCCCTAACCAGGATCTCAAGCCGTCTCTGGCCGCCGCCGGCAAGCCAGCCATCATCATTCGCTCCGGCCGCGCGCGTGACTTCTACAGTCTTCACGGCCAGATTATCGAGTTGCGGCGCGAGCCTGGAATCTGGCCGGCGCTAACCGCTCTTCTCGGACGCGAAATTGTGCGCCGCCGTCAGGCCGAGTCCAGCGCCCAGGAAGCTGAAAGATCCTGCGCCGCCGCCCAAGCCGAAGCCACTCTCGGGCGCTACATGGTTGAAATGCGGACGAACGTCAACAACGCCCTGACCACGGTGCTCGGCAACGCGGAACTTCTGGTGCACGAACCCGGACTCTCCGCCACTGTCGTAGCGCAAGCCGATGCCCTGCGCAACATGGCGTTGCGTCTTCACGAAATATTCCAGCGTTTCTCGTCGCTGGAAAAAGAACTCACCGTCGCCGCCCGTGAGTCGGGCAAAAAATCCAACACTGCAGCCGCTGGGCGCTAACAAGCTCAAGGCTGGGTATGGGAAGCATGGGCATTGAGATCACAACAGGGAGGGCCCCACTCCTCGCGTTTTTTGAGAAGTGGGTTCCTGCGAAACGATTACCCGAATAGATTAAGGTTTAAGGCGGATGATTGCGGCAAAGCTTGTAGCGGCAAAATCAGGCAGCCTTACGCGTTATAAACCTGTTCGTCCTGGCGCGCCACATACCACAGGGCCAGTTCGACGCGGTTCCACATGCCCAGCTTGTCGTAGATCAGGCGCAGATAATTCTTCACCACGTGCTCTGTGGTCCCGAGAGAATCGGCGATTTCCCGGTTCTTGCAGCCCTCGGCGACGAGTTGAATGATGAACTGCTCACGCTCGCTGGTCCCGCGCCGGCTTGTTGTTTCTCCAACCATAATTGCCTCCGATAAAGTAAAGTCGCCAGCTTAACCCGCTTGATGCCGCCCTTGATTCCAAAACGCACAAACAGGCGGTTGAAATACGCTTTGACCGTGCGCTCGGCCATATTCAGATCGCGGGCAATTTCCGCGTTATCACATCCCTGGAGCAAAAGATCGATGATCTGCCTCTCCCGGGGACCGATGTGGTTGAAATTTTCGTCCATAACAACTTGCACCCGACCACTCCTCAGCCGCACCCAAGGCATTGAAAAACAGGCTATTTGGTACTCTTGGATTCGGCTCTTTGCGTCTCAATTTGCAACCACGCGGCCAAATCGCACGCCCAGACGTTAACTAACGATGAAATCTTCCAAAATGCGGTTTTTCTTTGGAAATTCACCATTACCTCAGTAATTTTGGGTATTTACAACCACTCATCGCACCCTACTTTTTCGCAGGTCCTAGGGTGAATCACTTAGTACAAACTTCCGATGTACCTGCCTTCCAAAGAGCATATTTACACACAAGTGCATTCCGGACAGTCCCATGCCCCTCGCCTATAATGGGCTGTGGACTTCAAGCTGGTAAGCAACTACAAGCCCCAGGGCGACCAGGCGCAAGCCATCGAAGCCCTCACCCGCGGCGTCTTCGATCGCGAGCAGCATCAGGTC
The DNA here is from genome assembly GCA_049592035.1 of Terriglobales bacterium. GTDB lineage: Bacteria > Acidobacteriota > Terriglobia > Terriglobales > Acidobacteriaceae > Acidiflorens. The sequence goes on along the minus strand of JBAWFQ010000124.1, from coordinate 2,151 downwards.
CTGCTCGGCGTCACGGGATCGGGCAAGACCTTCACGGCCGCCAAAGTGATCGAGGCCGCCAACCGCCCTGCCCTGGTCATGGCCCACAACAAAACTCTGGCCGCCCAGCTCTACCACGAATTCAAAAGCTTCTTCCCGCACAATGCGGTCGAGTATTTCGTTTCCTATTACGACTACTACCAGCCCGAGGCCTATGTGCCGGCCGCCGACCTTTACATCGAAAAAGAATCCACCATCAACGACGAACTCGACAAGCTGCGTCTTTCGGCGACCCGATCCTTATTCGAGCGCCGCGATTGTCTGATCGTGGCCTCGGTCAGCTGCATTTATGGATTGGGATCGCCCGAGGCGTACTACGGCATGATGCTGTTCCTGGAAAAAGGACAGAAGATCAAGCGCTCCGACATCACCCGCAAACTGGTAGATATTCTCTACGAACGCACCGAAGGTGATTTCCGTCGCGGAACGTTTCGTGTGCGCGGCGATGTCATCGAAATCTATCCCACTTACGATGACAACGCCTATCGCGTAGAAATGTTCGGCGACGAGGTCGAATCGCTCGCCCAGATCGATCCTTTGTTCGGCACCGTCAAGCAGCGTTACATGCGGCTGCCGATTTATCCCAAAACCCACTACGTGATGAAGGAAGAAACTCGCGCCTCAGCCGTAGCGTCCATAAAAACCGAGCTCGCCTGGTGGGAAGCCGAACTGGAAAAGCAGGGACGCCTGGTCGAATCGCAGCGCATTCATCAGCGCGTGATGTACGACCTCGAAATGATCAAGGCCATGGGCTACTGCCACGGCATCGAAAACTACTCGCGCCATTTCACCGGACGCCTTCCCGGCGAGCCGCCGCCCACGCTGCTCGATTATTTCCCGCGCGATTTTCTGATGTTCATCGACGAGTCTCACCAGACCGTCCCGCAACTCCACGGTATGTATCACGGCGACCGCTCGCGCAAGCAGACTTTGGTCGAATACGGATTCCGCATGCCTTCGGCGCTCGACAATCGTCCGCTAACTTTCGAGGAGTTCGAGCATCGCACTAACCAGATCGTCTATGTTTCCGCCACGCCCGGTCCCTACGAACTTACGAAGTCCGCCGGAGTGGTAGTCGAGCAGATCATCCGTCCCACCGGCCTGATCGACCCGCCGGTCGAGATTCGTCCCGTCAAAGGACAGATCGACGATCTGCTGCACATGATCCGCGACCGCGTAGCCCGCAACGAGAGAGTGCTGGTGACTACGCTGACCAAGCGCATGTCCGAGGACCTGGCCGAGTATTACAGCGAAGTCGGCGTGAAGTGCCGTTACATGCACTCCGAAATCGAAACCCTGGAGCGGGTGAAGATCCTGCGCGACCTGCGCAAAGGCGAGTTCGATGTATTGATCGGCATCAATCTTCTGCGCGAAGGCCTCGACCTGCCCGAAGTCTCGCTGGTAGCGATTCTAGATGCCGACAAAGAAGGCTTCCTCCGTTCCGCCGGTTCGCTGATCCAGACTATAGGGCGCTGCGCCCGCAATCTGAACGGCCAGGCGATTCTCTATGCCGATCGTATGACGGACTCGATGAAAAAAGCGTTAGACGAGACCAACCGCCGCCGTGCCATCCAGCAAGCCTACAACGAACAAAACGGAATCACGCCCGAATCCATCATTCGTCCGCTGGACATGACGCTGGTAGCCATCGTAGGCGCCGACTACACCGACCTGACCGGCCCCGAAGCCGAAGGCATTCCCGATCTGAAATCGCAAGAGGAGTTAGACGCCTACATCGCCAAGTTAGAAAGCGATATGCGGGAAGCGGCCAAGCGCTTCGAATTCGAAAAGGCAGCCAAGCTGCGGGATACGATCAAGGAACTAAGAACGAAAGAATTTCTCTTCGCCTAGCGTCGCCACTCGCCCGTCCTACTTCTTCGCCAGCGAGCGGATGTAGTTCACCATATTCCAGATGTCGTCATTCTTGGCGCGGTCGCCTTCCGGTGGCATTTCGCCCTTGCCGTTCCGAATCACGTAGAAGAGTTCGCCGTCGGTGCGATCTTTTAACGCGTCCGGATTGGTGAAATCCGTAACATTCTTCATGTCCGACGCCATATCGCCCTTGCCATCGCCCTTTTCTCCATGGCACATCGAGCAATCGATGCCATACAT
>JBAWFQ010000123.1:0-12573 GCA_049592035.1 Terriglobales bacterium | reverse complement strand
GGTCCGGGTCGTCATCTCGCGCAGGTTCGACTGGATCACGGCGTCGATCGGCAGCACCGCATTCTTGTCTTCGATTAAATCGCCGAAGCGGGAATCCTCCTCGTCGCCGATCGGGGTTTCGAGCGAGATCGGCTCCCTGGCTATCTTCAAGCTCTTGCGCACCTTCTCGAGCGGCATGTGGAGCTTCTCGGCGAGCTCCTCGGGCGTCGGCTCGCGGCCGATCTCGTGGAGTATCGGGCGGCGCGCGCGCTCGATTTTGTTTACCACCTCGATCATGTGCACCGGGACACGAATGGTACGCGACTGGTCGCAGAGCGAGCGGGTAACCGCCTGGCGGACCCACCACGTGGCGTAGGTCGAGAACTTGTAGCCGCGGCGGTATTCGAACTTGTCGACCGCCTTCATCAGGCCGATGTTGCCCTCCTGAATCAGGTCGAGAAACTGCAATCCGCGATTGGTGTACTTTTTCGCAATGGAGACCACCAGGCGCAAGTTGGCTTCAATGAGCTCGCGCTTGGCGTGCTCGGCGTCCATGTCGCCCTGGATGATCTCGCGCTGCGTGCGCTTGAGTTCCTGGAACAACAGGCCCGCTTCCACTTCCAGCTTTTCCAGCTCTCCGCGGACCGCGCGCGATTGCTTTTTGTATTCCTTCTTTTGTTCCTCGCTGCGGGTCGCCTCGGCGCGCTTCTCCAGATTCTGGATCTGGCGGTCGAGCGAGCGCATGCCGTCGACCGTGCGATTGACGCGGTCGATCAGACGCTTGCGTTCGTTGTTGGTGAAGCCGAGATTCCGCACCGCCAGCGACGTGCGGACGATCGCATGCGCCAGGTTGAAGCGATACCGCCGATGATCGCGCGGCCGCTTCTTAACATTCACCGCCGCCAGTTTTTCCTGGAGCGGAGCTACCTTCTTGTAAAGCGAGTCGAGCGTTTTAATTTTGGCGAGAAATTCTTTCAGACGCTTCTCGACGATCTCTTCCGTGATTTCCTCTTCGTCGAAGGTGACCAGCTCTTTGATGGAGCGGACGCCCTTCTCGAGGTCCTCGCCCAAAGCGAGGAGTTCACGAATCACAATCGGCGAGCGCGACAGCGCCTTCAGAACGCGGTTTTGCCCCCGCTCGATCCGCTTAGCGATTTCAACTTCGCCTTCTCGGGTGAGCAGGGGAACAGTGCCCATCTCGCGCAAATACATGCGGACGGGGTCATTGGTTTTTTCCAGAGCTCCGGGCGTTAGGTCGAGTTCGACGTCGTCCGAAGCCTCATCTACTTCCTCGAATTTTTTTTCCAGATCGGTCGTCGGCCCTTTCGAGCTTTCGAGTACATCGATTCCCTGCGTTCCGATCGTGGTTAGCAGATCTTCCAGGTCTTCAGGAGAGTGCACATCGTGCGGGATTAGGTCGTTGACCTGATCATAGGTCAGATATCCCTTCTCTTTGCCTGCGTCGATCAGCTTTTTTATGTCGTCGTACTTGTCATCCAGTGCCAAGACAGATTATCCTCTAAGCGTTCGCTGGTCCGCGGACGCCAGCTCTTCAGCGGTGGGAGTTGTTACGGAGTTGTGCGCACGCGGCGCACAAACCTTAAGAGTATAGCACGCAGACCAGTCTTTCCGCTTGCTCAGGTTGAACTGCGTTCTTTCAGCCGACCGCCTCACGCCGCCCGTATCTCGTTTCCCGCTTGATATTTAGATGTCGCAAGACAGCATTTCGTTCCAACCCAAGATGCTAGCGTAGGGACGGCCGCCCTCGGCCGTCCAGGCGGGTGAAGCCCGCCCACAACGCCAAGAGGTGAAGATGAAGTGCTTTAAGAAGCCCGGTCAGCCGCCTCGCCCTGTCCAGGGTCCATCAAAGCCCGCTTCAGACGCACCTTTTCCTGTAAAAGCGCCTGCCTTTCCTGCAGCGGAAGCCCCGAACGCTGCGTCGCCAACTGCACTTCCTCCAGCCGCCGCCGCAGATAGATCCGCCGCAAAGCTCGCACCGCGCCTTCCACCGTCTCCGGCGTCAGCTCTTCCTCTTCATGCATCAGAATCGAGGCCAAAAGCCGCCGGTCATCCTCCGTCTTCGGCAACGCCATAACGTCCACCGCATCGGTTCCAGCCGCGAGCAAAGCCTCCAGCAACGACTGCGAGGCCAGCCCCTCATACAGATGTTCCGATTGCAGCGCGAATTGCGCCTGCCGCGCTGGGTCGAACTCCTCGTCGGCTCCTTCGCGAGCCGAACTCCGCGTGCCGCCAGCCTGCATCTCGGTGGCCGAAGCCAAGGCCCGGATCAGAACGCGCTCCGCCCCCGTGATTTGCGCCTCCGCCGTAGCTTTGACCTGGGTCGTTGCACGATTCGTCGCGGCATGCTTCAACTCCTGGCGCAGCACCGCGGAATCGATCCCCAGCTTCTGCGAGATCTCGAGCGCCAGCTCATCGCGCACAATGCGGCTCGGCACCCGCTGTATGTGCGGCAGAAGATGGTTGACCGCCTTCACCTTGCTCTCGGAATTGCGCACCGGAAACAGCGCCCGCGCCCGATCGATCAGATAATCAAAATATTTTTGCGAGTGCTTGAGCGCCGCGCCATAAGCGTCTTTGCCCTTGCGCCGGATGAAGAGATCGGGATCGAAGCCAGTTTCCAGCGTGAGCACGCGGATATTGAATTCCTCTTCGACCAGCAACCCAAGCGTGCGCTCGGTAGCGCGAGCTCCAGCCGTGTCGGGATCGAAGTTGACGACAACATTCTTTGAGAATCGTCCCAGCAATTTTGCCTGCAGCTCCGTGAACGCCGTTCCCGAGCTGGCAATCACATTGTGAAACCCAGCCGCGTACACGGAAATGCAATCCATCTGCCCCTCAACCAGGATGGAGTAGTCGAGCTTGCGAATCGCTTCTTTCGCGTTGTCGAGATTGAAGAGCACGCGCGACTTCGAGTAGATCGGAGTCTCGGGAGAATTCAGATACTTCGGCCCAGCTTTCTCATCGGTTGAGAGCGTGCGTCCGGTGAATGCAATCACTTTTCCCTGGTCATTACAGATCGGAAACATCACGCGATTGCGAAATTTGGAGTAAATGGCTGCGAGCTGCGAGCTGCGAGCTGCGGGCTGCGAGCCATCCGCTGCTGACGGCGGCTGATTGCTGTCCGTTGTTCGCTGTTCACCCTTTGCGCCGGAACCCATGGCATCCGTCTCCGACGAACTTTCATCCGCGCCTTGCCATTGGTTGCTCGAAGCTCGCAGCTCGGAGCTCGCAGCTTCCTTCCACGAAAACAGTCCGCTCTCCCGCAGCAACTCCTCACCGAATTCCCGCCGCAAAGCGTCCCGCAGCAAAAAGCCGGAATCGGGCGCATAGCCAATGCGGAAGCGGGCGATCATCTCCTCATCGAGTCCGCGTCCCTTGAGATACTCGCGGGCATTCGCGCCTTCCGGACGCCGCAGGCATTCCTGAAAAAACGCTGCCGCGCGCACGTGCACATCGAGCAGCGCCATGCGCAAATGAGCGTCGCGCGCCTCCGCCGGACTAGAAAAACTCATCTTCGGCATCGGTACGCCCAGCTTCTGCGCAATCAGGCGGACCGCTTCGGGAAACGAAATGTTCTCGACCTTCTGGACGAAGGTAAAGACATCTCCCGACTCTCCGCACCCGAAGCAGTGAAAGAACTGGCGCGTAGCGTGCACCGAAAACGAAGCCGTTTTCTCGGCATGAAACGGACAAAGCCCGGAAAAGTTCTGCGCTCCGGCCTTCTTCAGCTTGACGTAGTCGCCCACGATGCGGACGATATCCGCCTGCTGCTTGAGCGTCTCTTTGAAATTGTCGGAAGAAGTTGAGGTCATGGGGCAAACGATTCCCTAGGTAATTATGAGCGCGGAACGGCCAGCCCGCATATAGCAACGGCGAGATTGCTGTGGGAAAGGTGTTAAGGAAGAGGATCGGCTGTTGAGAGCGGAGGAAAAGCCCTAACTATCTTTACCCGGCAACATGCCTCTCTCTGACTGCACCAAAAAACAAATGCGGCCCGGGCCAGCCACCCAAGCCGCACTGTTATCGCGGACGCTCTGATTGCTCATCTTTCGCGTGGGCGAAAGACCATCGCACAACTGCGCTTAGAAAAGCGCTATGCAGCGACGCTCACCTGAGGCTTGCGCTTCAGGTTCGGATTCGACGTTTGCATCCTTCTCGTAAGAAGGATTTCCGCGGAGGCCGCAAAGCCTGGGCACCAGCACGCTGGACACGCGCCGAATTTCCCCCGGTGACTCACTCTCTGATCACCGGCAACGCCGAACCCTGTCGGAACAAATTCAGAACATCTCACGCTTTTGACTTTAAGCACTTTGCGGCAGCGCCAAAATTAACGCAACCGCAAACTGCGGCTTGGTTGTGTAAAAACTGTGGAGGGGAGGAACTTCCTGTGGAAACGACAGGAAAAGTAAGTCTTTATTCCGCATTCATAGATGCTCACGTAGGGGCAGGTGCCCTCACCTGCCCAGCGGGCGAAGCCCGCACGGTTTCCAGTCTGCCTCTGCCGTACAATAGCCCCAATGATTGCGCATCTTCGGGGAACGCTCCTGGCAAAGCATCCCAACCAGGCGATCGTGGAAACTCATGGCGTCGGCTACGATGTTGCGATCAGCGTGCCCACCTTCGCGGAAATGCCAGTGGCGGGCGCCGAGGTTGCCCTCCACATTCACACGCATGTTCGCGAGGATGCGTTGAGCCTGTACGGATTTCTGCGCCTAGCCGAGAAGCATCTATTCGAGAAGCTCCTCACGGTCAGCGGAATCGGTCCGACGCTGGCGATCAAAATCCTGAGCGGCATGCCCGCCGACGAGATGATAGGAGCGATTCGCGGAGGCGATCTGGTGCGACTCACGCGCATTCCCGGCATCGGCCGCAAGACGGCGGAGCGCATGGTGCTGGAGCTGCGCGACAAACTGCCGCCGCCGGGGACCTCCGACACTTCAACCAGCGCTGCACTGGCGAGCCCGGTGGAGGAAGACGTGATTTCCGCGCTGGTAAATCTGGGTTATCAGCGCGCGGCGGCGGATAAAGCGTTACTCGCGGCACGCGGTGGAAAGAGTTCTCAGAGTTTCGACGTGCTCTTTCGCGAGGCCTTGGGATCGCTGTCAAAATGATTTTTCGCGCTACGCATCCTGTAGAGACGCGGGCTTGCCGCGTCTTCTCTGCCGCGGGTCGAATATGCGAGGGGAGACGGGGCAAGCTCCGTCTCTACAGTAAGACTCGGCCTCATTCGAACTCTGGGAGGTTTTGTGCTTAAGAGGTTAGTTCAAATCGCTCTGCTGACCCTGTGCATCGCAGCCGCTTTCGTCAGCGAACTCCCGCGAATGGTGGACGAGGGCTTCAATAAGCTGGTGAGAAAGCCTCCGTATGCAGCATCGGCGCCGGCTTTCGACCTGCACAAAACGCTCACCATCGCCGATCTGCATGCCGATTCACTGCTGTGGGGCCGCGACCTGCTGGAGCGCGGCACTTATGGGCAGGTGGATATCCCGCGACTCGCCGATGGCAATGTGGCCTTGCAAGTATTCTCGCTTCCCACCAAGACTCCGCGCGGATTAAACATTGAGAGCAATGACGACAAGAGCGACACCATTTACTGGCTGGCAATCGTAGAACGCTGGCCGCATAAAACCTGGAACAGCCTGACGCAGAGAGCGCTCTATCAGTCGAAGCGTCTGCATCAATTCGCGCGCCACTCTCAGGGCGGTTTCGTGGTGATTGAAAATTCCGCCGATCTCGCCAGCTACCTGCAACGCCGGCAGAACAATGTCCGGCTTACTGCCGGACTGCTTTCGATTGAAGGGGCGCACGCGCTCGACGGCAACCTCGAGAATCTTGATGTCCTGTACCGCGCGGGTTACCGCATGATGTCGCCCAGCCACTTTTTCGATAACGATATTGGAGGGTCGGCGGCGGGAGTTAACAAAATCGGTCTCACCGAAAAAGGCCGCGAGTGGGTGCGGCAAATGGAAGCCCGGCACATGATCGTAGACCTGTCTCATGCGTCGGCAAAAACAATTGCAGATGTGCTGGCGATAGCGACGCGCCCGCTGGTGGTTTCGCACACGGGCGTAAAAGGCACATGCGACAACAACCGCAACCTTAGCGACGATCAGATTCGAGCCGTGGCAGCCAAGGGCGGCTTGATCGGCATCGGCTATTGGGACACGGCCACTTGCGGCACCGATGCGCACGCGATTGTAAAAGCGATGCGCTATGTTTCCGACCGCGTGGGCGTCGAACATGTGGCCCTCGGTTCGGACTTTGACGGAGCCGTGACCGAGCCCTTCGACACGACCGGCTTAGTCCAGATCACCGATGCCATGCTGGAGGCGGGCTACTCCGAGCAGGAGATCCGGATGATCATGGGAGAGAACGTGATGAAATTTCTGGAAGCGAATTTGCCGGAGAAGTAGAAGCTCGCGTAGCGACGGCCGCCCTCGGCCGTCCAGCTTCACGTAGGGGCAGAGCCTGCCCTGAGCCTGCCGAAGGGTGCCCTCACCTGCCCAGCCGAGCAAAGCTCGGCAGTTGGATTAGTTCCCGACGAAGCGCAGATACAAGTCGCGATCGTGCCGGCAGGTTTCCGCCATCTGCTTCACCTTCTGCCAAGCGTCGAGCTGACTTTCATCGCGCACACGATCTTTTGCGCGATCCCATTCTTTAAGGAAAACTTCCATCTGCAAATGATTGAATACGGTTTTGCCGAACGGATCGATGCCGCTAAGCAACAGGAAATCGGCGTGGCTGGCGGCCGGAACCACTCCGTGCAGCATCACCCACTCGCTGCGTTCGCCGAGATCGTCTTCCAGTTTCACGACCAGAGACATCGCCACCCTCACTGCAGAATGCGATGGTACTGGCCGCAATGTAACACTCCGGGGAGCGTTGTCCAAGCTGAGCGAGGTATCGAAAGTAACCGCGGATTAGTCCCTGAGGGGTCCGAGTTGTAAATTATCGGCGGCGCTCTCAACTGCCCTTCTGCTCGATGCCCAAATAGCTCAGAAAAGAGCGCAGGAACTCGCGCTTAAGTGACTGGTCATCTTTTGGAATTACGGCCTGCCAGTTCTTCATATCGTGATCCACCAGGATCAGCTCTATCAGGGAGCTGGTCAGCATCATCAGGGCAAAAGATACCGCCATCTGCGGATCGGGGTGCTTGACCTCTTTTCGATGCACCAGAAATAACTCCACCAGGTACTGGTAAGTGCGCATCTCCAATCGGGCGCATTTCTTATAAAAAGACGTGTGATCGCGGCCCTGCGCGAACTGTCGGAGGGCACGCAACAGTCCGGCGTTGCCCCGGTAGCTGAGCAGCATGCTGTTGATGAGCTGCTCGGCAAACACGGCCAGGGGAATCTGACGTGCCATGGCGGGCGTGAGCGCCATGCGTAACCTCTCGTCCTGACGCTCCAGGATGCCGATGATCACCGTTTCGAGGAGGGCGTCCTTGTCAGGAAAACGGCGATAGATGGCCCCGGGCGTCAATCCCGCGTGCTCGGCTATGCGCGGAATGGTGGCGCCCTCGAGTCCGTGTTGTCCCAGGACTTCCGCTGCTGCCTTCAACAATTTACGCATCGATTCCCGGCTGCGGGCTTGTTGCGGAGCGAGTGTCTTGTCGGCCATGGCTTTCCTTTATATCAGCTCGGTAAGATAATACTTGACTTGAATGTAAATGTGAATATACATTTACATCGTGCGGGTGCAAGCGCGCCCCATGCTCGTTCGCGGGTTTCCCGCCGGCAAATGCATTGAGGAGATTCTTATGGCCGCTGCAACCGCTTCCACTGCAGGTGTACCCATCCCAACCGTCGAGCATCCGTTGCGCAACCCGAATTATCGCCTCTGGCTGATCGGCGGCACGATTTCGCTGCTGGGCGATCAGTTCTATCTGGTGGCCTTGCCCTGGCTCGTCTTGCAGCAGACAGGCTCCGCCGTGGTCATGGGCGCCATCATGATGGCCGGCGCTATTCCGCGCGCTCTGCTCATGCTGATGGGCGGCGCCGTCAGCGACCGCATGTCCGCGCGCAAGATCATGATTGCCACGGCGATGGCACGCACTATCTGTGTCACGGTCATCGGTGTTCTGGTCTGGCTGCGCATCCTGCGGACCTGGGAGCTCTATGCTCTGGCGGTTGCTTTCGGCGTGGCCGATGCATTCGCCGTTCCCGCACAAACGGCTTACATGCCCTCGCTGTTGAAGCGCGAACAACTGGTCGCGGCATCGTCGGTCAGCCAAAGCACAGGGCAGTTGACAACCATTGTTGGTCCAGTTCCAGCCGGGTTTGTGATCAAAACCCTGGGTGTCGCATGGGCCTTTTTTGTGGACGCTATCAGCTTCCTGTTTATCATCGGCGCGCTGTGGAAGCTGCCTGATCCGCCTAAATCTCAGACTGCCCCGAAAGCAATGTTGCACTCGATCGCGGAGGGAATCGCCTACGTGGGAAAAGATGTGCCGCTGCGCTCGCTGATGCTGCTGGTCACGATCCTGAACTTCTGCATTGCCGGGCCGGTTTCGATTGGTCTCGCCTACCTGACCAAAACGAGATTCGGTTCGCCTGCCGTGTACGGTATTGTGATCTCGGCGGTTGCCGCGGGAAGTTTGCTGGGGGCGCTGCTAGCCGGCGTCTGGAAGATTCGCCGCCGCGGCGTCATGATTCTTCTGGTCTCAGTGCTCTTGGGCCTTTGCCTGGGCTCCATCGGCCTGTTAGGGAAAGTGTGGAGCATCGCCAGCGTGCTGCTGATCATGGGCGCAGCGGCGGGAGTGGTCAACATCCACATTGGCGCGTGGATTATGCAGCGGATCGATGTCGCGGTGCGCGGCCGGGTGGCGAGCGTGCTCATGCTTGCCTCCTTCGGAATAACACCCATTTCACTCGCGGTCGCAGGATTCCTGGTTGCGTGGAGCTTGAAGGTCATGTTTGCGCTCGCTGGCGGACTGATCCTGCTGGCCGCTGCTGGAGCCGCGTTCCAAAAGCCGGTGCGCGAGATTAAGTAAAGCAACCCGGTTACGCTTCGCCCACATGGGCGCCGTGCTGGAAGTGGTATTGCAGAATCTTCGCCGCCAGGGCCGGAGTCACGCCGTGGCCCTGTTCTTGCGGTTCCACCGAGCGCACTACCTCTCCGCGACAGATCACTTCTGTCGCCGCGAGTCCGGCAATTTCCGCCGGCAGCACCAGGCTGATTTCCAATTGCATGTTCGGACGGAGCACTTCCTGCGCCTGGAATAGCAGCCCCGAGCGGCTGATATTCTCGGTCGTCCCCGGGCGCCAGCTCTGTTCACCGAGCGGACGGTAGCGCAGCGGCAGATGCAAATTGAAGCGGCGAGCGCGGAACGGCGGAACTTTCTTCTCCAGAGCGCTGCCGCCAGCAAGGGAAGCCCGGATGACCTCCAGGGGAATCGGTTCGGAATCCAGCACTTCGCGCACACGATCCTTCAGAGCAGGAAGACTGAAAGGTTTTTGCAGCAAATTGATGCCGGGATCAAGCGTACCGTCGTGTCCAATCGCATTCTCGGTATAACCCGACATATAGAGCACCCGAACCTCCGGGAGCAGCTTGCTGATGTGCGTGGCCAATTCGCGGCCGTTCATGCCGGGCATGACGACATCGGTAAGCAGCAGATCGATGGTGCCCTGGTAGCCGTCGACGATTTGCAACGCCGCGGCGCTATCTTCGGCTGCGAGAATCTTGTAGCCCTGGATCTCCAGATACTGGCGCGCAAGATGGCGGAGATTGGTTTCATCTTCGACCAGAAGAATGGTCTCCTGCCCGTGCTCGGCGCGCGGCAGCGCGAGAGATTCCTGCGCCGCCGCAGCCTCTTCGCGTCCATCGACTCGCGGGAAATAGGCGCGGAAAGCGGTGCCACGCTGCGGCTGGCTGTCGACAAAAATAAATCCGCCGCTTTGCTTCACGATGCCATACACGGTCGAAAGCCCAAGGCCCGTGCCCTTGGCGCCCTTGGTGGTGAAGAACGGCTCGAAGATGCGCGACTGGGTTTCGCCGTCCATCCCCACGCCCGTATCGCTGATGGCGAGCATGACGTAGTCGCCTGGGGTGAGTGGAGTATGCGTGCGCGCGAAGTTTTCGTCGAGCGTGACGTTGGCCGTCTCGATGGTCAGCTTGCCGCCTTGCGGCATGGCGTCGCGGCCGTTGACGGCCAGGTTCATGATGACCTGGTCGATCTGTCCGGGATCGGCGCGCACCGCGCCCAGTGACGCGCCCGGAACCATGACCAGGTCGATATCTTCTCCAATCATGCGGGTGAGCATTTTCAAGTTCTCGGCCACAACCTCATTCAGGTCGAGCACCTTGGGAGCCAGCATCTGTTTGCGGCTGAACGCCAGCAACTGCCGGGTCAGCGAAGTGGCGCGCTGCGTGGCATTGGAAATTTCCTGTGCCGGTCCGCGCAGCCGGGGATCGGGTCCGAGCCGCTCCAGCAGAAACTCAGCGTAGCCCGAGATCACCATCAGCAGATTGTTGAAGTCGTGCGCGATGCCGCCGGCCAGACGGCCAATGGCTTCCATTTTTTGCGCCTGTCGGAGTTGCAGCTCCAGAGTGCGGGTTTCAGTAACGTCTTCCATAAAGATCTCGAAGCTGTCTCCATTTTTGCCGTTCGGAATCGACCGTCCGGAAATGCGTGCCACGATCGAGGTCCCATCCTTACGCACGCACTCCGTGGTCAAATTGTTGAATTCTTTTCGTGCGTGAAAATAATCGGCAGTCTGAAACCACTGCTGGGCGTCGGCGTACAAGCTTCCCAAATGCCTGCCCCGGAGAGCGGCGGCGCTGTCATAGCCAAACATAGCCACCAGCGCGGGGTTTGCATCCTGCAGAATTCCAAGCGCGTCGCAGCGGCAGATGCCATATGGCGCATTCATCACCAGCGAGCGAAAGTTACTCTCGGAGCGCCGCAAGTTCTCCTGCGCGGCGCGCAGCGCGGCATTGAACCAGCAGATCAGCAGCGCCACAGCAGAGAAGAGCGCAAGGTGCGCCACCGCCTTGTGATACTCGCTGGGAGTCTGGTCACCAGTGAACGAATAGTAGGCGCTGACCGTGAGCGCAAAAGAAGTGGCCGCGAGTCCCGGCTTCCAGCCTCCATACCAGGCGCTCACCATCACGGCGACCGCGAACACGACGAGCCGGCTTTCCGCGATATCGGAGAAATATAAGGTTGGGATCAGCGCCAGGACGGTACTAAGAAGAGCCACTCCGTAGCGCAGAATGGGAGCGCGCGCCGGAGCGATTGCCAAGCTGCGGATGAGGGGGAGTTTCATTCGCATGGCCTCATGCTAAGCGCGGATTCCGCGCAGAGCGAGTTACGCTAGTCCACCGCATTTTCCTGGCGGCACAGTGGCCAGAGGTACACCTGCAAGATATAACTCGGGACAACCTGGGCACAACGACGAGAGCGGCAAATGCCTTGTCCACAGCCTAGTCTCATAGGATGCTTTCCACAAACTCGCTGGTACAAAAAGGCGTTCGAGGAACATAGTTTGTAATCAGGCCGTGCAACACCCTTGCAACAATCGCCCGCAACGACGAAACTATCGGGGCATTGCCTTGGAAATCGGGCGGAAAACACCGGCCAGGCAAAGCGGGCAGGAAATAACGGAATGAATATCGGCCTTTTCGGCGGCACTTTCGATCCCATCCACCGCGGACACGTGGCATTGGCCCAAGCGGCCGCGGCCCGCTACTCTCTGCGGCAAGTGCTGTTTGTGCCCGCCAACGCTCCGCCGCACAAACAGAAATATCCGCTAACCGCCTTCATCCATCGTTATGCCATGGTCGCGCTGGCCACGCAGGATGAAAAGCAATTCGTGCCATCGCTGCAAGAAGCGCCAGAATTCACCACAACTCGCGTAGGGACGGCCGCCCCCGACCGTCCAGCTCACGTAGGGGCAGGTGCCCTCACCTGCCCAGCCGAGCGAAGCTCGGCTCCCAACTATTCGATCGACACAGTCCGTCGCCTGAAAAAATCCCTGAAGAAATCCGACCGTCTTTTCTTCCTCATCGGAATCGACGCCTTCCGCGACATCGCCAAATGGCACGAAGCGCGCGCCCTTCTGGCGGAATGCGCTTTCATCGTGGCCAGCCGTCCCGGCTATTCGTTGCGCGACGTGGCCGAGGCCTTGCCCGAAGATTTGCGGCCTCCGGCAGCGGTGACGCGTCCCTTCCACAAGCAGCCGGCAAAAGGAGATCTAGTTCTCCCCGGAGTCACGCTGCACTTGCTGGAAGGCGTTCAGCAGAGCGTCTCCGCGACCGCAATTCGCGAGGCGGCCGCGCAAGGCAAGCCGCTGACGCGCTGGCTAGACCCAAGAGTAGCCGACTACATCCGCAAACAAGGCCTGTACCGTTGAAGAATCTCCTAGGGACAAGAGGGGTTACGTAGGGACAGACGCCCTCGTCTGTCCAGCCGAGCGCAGCTCGGCAGCGCTCTCTCCGCGGCAGGTGCGCAACGCGTCCCCACAGCGAGGCGGGTTACAATCAATGATCTCGTATGAAGAAAAAGAATGACCTCCAACTCCAGGTGAATGAAGCCATCCTCGCCTGCCAAGACAAGCAAGCCGACAACGT
>JBAWFQ010000122.1:0-18909 GCA_049592035.1 Terriglobales bacterium | reverse complement strand
AAACTTCACGAGAGAGCCAGCAATGAAGTCTCTCACCTCACCACTAGGCGAATCAGCGGCAATCGTCCAGAGAAGGACTGGCACATTACCCAGATTCTCGGGATGATCGAGACGGTGGCGCGGGACTTTGCGGCGAGAGCTTCAGATAGGAAGCTCCACTCCAAGGTTCGGGAGTTACTGAAGCAACCGGGGAAAGAGATGCTAGTCTGGATCGGAAACAACGTCTCCCATTCCAACGTCGCCTCGTATGGACTTGTCTCAACGTTTCCTTCCATAAGCGCATCAACGTACACCCAGATCATCCTCAAGAAACCCTGAGGCAGGTGACAACCTTTTATAAAGTATGGAAAAAAAGGCGTCCGGTGATGGACGCCTTTGTGGCTGTTCGAACTGCTGCGCTTACTCTTTCTTGTCGCTGCCCTCGGTCTTGCCCTCCGCCTCATTCGCGGCCATGTCTTTTTGCGCCTGCGCTTCGGCATCGGCGCTTTCCATCGCCTTGCGATTTTCTTCGGCGCGCTTGGCGCGGATTTCGGCTCGCTTCTGGCGCTTCTCGTCGATCACCTGCTCGCTGCCAAGCAGTTCGATGAAGGCTTTTTCGGCGCCGTCACCCTTGCGCCAGGCGGTGCGAATGATGCGCGTGTAGCCACCTTTGCGGTCGCCGAAACGCGGAGCCACGGTATCGAAAAGCTTGCGGACGGCTTCATCGGTCATGAGATAGGCCGCGGCCTGGCGGCGCGCTGCCAAGTCGCCCTTTTTGCCGAGCGTGATCATTTTTTCGACCGACGGACGCACGGCTTTCGCCTTGATCACGGTCGTCTCAATGCGCTCTTCCATGATGATCGATGTGACCATGTTGCGCAGCGTGGCTCGGCGATGCGAGGTGGTTCGTCCTAATTTGTATCCTGCTACTTTGTGACGCATGGATCCCTCTTAATTTGGAGAGGACGGGCGAGGACGCCCGTCGCTCCATGTTCTTAATTTCTACAGGTCGTTGTCGCCGTACGCCGACGCCGGCAGCACCTGGTTTGACGTCGGGCCGGGAACGGCGTTCCCGTGCTCGTCGATCTTCATTCCCAGGCTCAAGCCCATCGAGGAAAGGATCTCCTTGATTTCGTTCAGCGACTTGCGGCCAAAATTTTTCGTTTTCAGCATTTCGGCTTCGGTCTTTTGCACCAGTTCGCCGATGGACTGAATGTTCGCGTTCTTCAGGCAGTTATAGCTGCGCACCGAGAGTTCGAGTTCCTCCACCGAACGGTTCAGGTTCTCGTTCTTGATCTCGGGACGGCGCTCTTCACTGGCCGACGCGGTTTCGATTTCCTCTTCGAAGTTGATGAAGATATTCATGTGTTCCTTCAGCAGCTTCGCGGAGAGGCCAAGGGCATCGCCGGGTGTAATCGAACCGTTGGTCCAGACCTCGACCGTCAGCTTGTCGTAGTCGGTGATCTGCCCTAAACGCGCGGCTTCCACGGTGTAGTTGCACTTGCGCACCGGGGTGTGCACGGAATCGATAGGGATGAATCCGATGCCGAGATCGTCCTCGAAATTCTTGTCGGCGGAAACGTAGCCGCGGCCGCGCTTGAGGCGCATTTCCATGTCGAGCTTGCCGCCTTCGCTTACGGTCGCGATGTAGACGTCTTTATCGAGGATTTCCACATCGCCATCGGCTTCGATCATGCTGCTGGTGACGACGCCGGGCTGCTCGGCGTGCAGGTAAATCGCTTTCGGACCGTCTCCCGCGAGTTTGAACGGGATTTGCTTCATGTTGAGGATGATGTCGGTGGCATCCTCGACTACTCCCGGGATCGACTGGAACTCATGCAGCACGCCTTCGATCTTCACCGCGGTGACGGCTGCGCCTTCGATCGAACTGAGCAGCACGCGCCGCAGCGCGTTGCCGATAGTGGTGCCAAATCCGCGCTCAAACGGCTGCGCCCAGAACATTCCGTATTTATCGGTTAGCGTGCTGGTATCGCTCGCCAGACGCTTCGGTTTTTGAAAACCTCTCCAAAGCATTTGTGTTTCTCCTCTCGGCCATGTGGCTCGATCCTGCTCCCTGAGCGGCCCGGCTCAGTTCACAGCAGGAAAGGCTGATCTGGCACGAAAAAGTGGGCCAAACAAAATCCGTTGTAGAAACGCGGCTCGCCGCATCTCTGTTCGCAGCATATCTTTATGCTGTACGCTGGAGACGGGGCAAGCCCCGTCTCTACACGAGTTTACTTACTATACAGTTCAACGATCAGCTGCTCGTTCACCGGCAACTGAATGTCTTCTCGTTTCGGCAGCGCCAGCACTCGGCCCTTATAGTTCTCGCGATCGATTTCCAACCACGCTGGGGCCGGTTGATGACTGGCAAAATCCCTTGCCGTTTCCAGAATCGGCACCTTGCGGCTGCTTTCGCGAATGGCAATCTCCTCGCCCTGGTTGACTTCGTACGAGGGAATGTTCACCTTCTTGCCATTCACCTGCACGTGTCCGTGACGCACCAACTGGCGCGCCTGGCGGCGGGAAATGCCGAAGCCCAGCCTATAGACTACATTGTCGAGGCGGCGCTCGAGTTGTTCGAGCAGCTTCGCACCGGTTACGCCCTTGTGCCGGACGGCGTTCTCGAAATAATTCCGGAACTGGCCTTCCTGGGTGAAATAGATGCGTTTGGCTTTCTGTTTTTCACGCAACTGCAGACCGTAACCTACGACCTTGGTCTTTTTATCTTTCCCGTGCTGTCCGGGAGCGAAGTTGCGTTTCTCAATGGGACATTTGTCGCTGAAGCACTTGGTGCCTTTGAGGAAAAGCTTGATGCCTTCCCGGCGACAAAGACGACACACTGCATCGGTATAACGTGCCAAGTTGTTCTCCTTTTAGATGACCGGTTTACGGGTTTGGCTTCACCCTTCGTCCCGGACAAAATCTCTTGTAGAGACGAGGCTTGCCTCGTCTCAGCGTGCTCATCGGACGCCGCGGTATCGGCGCCCGCAAGACGCGGCAAGCCGCGTCTCTACAGTTACACTCTGCGCCGCTTCGGCGGCCTGCAGCCGTTATGCGGGATCGGCGTCGTGTCCTTAATCGAACGCACTTCGATTCCGGCGGAGGCCAACGCCCGGACGGCCGATTCACGGCCCGATCCCGGACCGCTCACCCGCACATCCACGCTGCGCACGCCGTGATCGCGCGCCATGCTGGCGGCGTTCGAGGCGGCTTGCTGCGCGGCAAACGGAGTTCCTTTACGCGAGCCGCGGAAGCCGAGCGAGCCGGAACTTTTCCACGACAGCACGTTGCCGGACATATCCGTAATGGTGACGATGGTGTTGTTGAAAGAGGCTTGCACATGCACCAGTCCGTGGGGAACGTGCTTGCGTTCTTTCTTCTTGAATGTCTTCTTCTTGCCTTTTTTTTCGGGCGCCGCTGGGGCGCCGCCTGCCGCTACTGGTTTTGCCATAGTTTAGGTCTCAGGTCTTAGGTCTCAGGTCTCAGGTCTCAGGAAGGTCTCGATTTTTCTGAGACCTGACACCTGACACCTGATTCTTTACGCCTTTGCCGTCTTCTTCTTCTGCGCTACGGTGCCCTTGCGCGGACCTTTGCGGGTACGAGCGTTGGTGTGCGTGCGCTGCCCGCGTACCGGCAGGTTGCGGCGATGACGGAATCCGCGATAGGAGCCGATTTCGATGAGGCGCTTGATGTTCATCGAGACGTCCTTGCGCAGATCGCCTTCCACCGCGCCTTCCGCCTCAATGACCTGGCGGATGCGGTTGACCTCATCTTCCCCAAGATCCGAAACCTTCTTCATGGGGTCCACTTTCGCGGCGTCGAGAATGCGCGCCGCGCGGGAATTGCCGATGCCGTAAATGTAAGTGAGCGCGATATTCGCGTGCTTGTTGCGCGGAAGATCGACGCCTGCGATACGAGCCATAGTTTTCTAACCCTTCCTGCTAACTTTCGAGGCTACGAGCTTCGAGCCGCGAGCGACCAGTTCTGGCTCGAAGCTCGTAGCTCGAAGCTTCTTTATCCTTGACGCTGTTTGTGTTTCGAATTCTCGCAGATCACCCGCACTACTCCCTTGCGGTGGATGACCTTGCACTTGTCACAGATTTTCTTTACCGATGCTCTTACTTTCATAAACCAGTTCTCAGTTCTCAGTTGTCAGCTTTCAGTAACTGCAACTGCAGATCCCTTGCTTCGCCCGGGATGACAACCCAAAAAGACAAACAGAAAGTTATTTGTAGCGGTACACAATCCGTCCGCGATTCAGGTCGTAGGGAGAAAGTTCGACCGCGACTTTGTCTCCCGGCAGGATTCGGATGAAGTTCTTCCGCATCTTGCCGGAAACGTGCGCCAGAACCTGGTGTTTGTTTTCGAGCTCCACCTTGAACATGGCATTGGGCAGAGGCTCGACGACCACCGCCATCACTTCAATCGCGTCTTCTTTACTCATCGACTCCTTAGAACAGCTTTTAGCTGTTAGCTCTTGGCCTTTAGCTAAAAGCCAAGAGCTAAAAGCTAAGAGCCTCTACTGCGTCAAAATCACCGGCCCTTTTCTGGTTACGGCTACGCAATGCTCGAAGTGCGCGCTGTAACTTCCGTCTACCGTTACCGCGGTCCACTTGTCGCTCAACACCTTGGCCTCGGGACCACCCGAGTTCACCATGGGTTCGATCGCCAGAACCATGCCTTCGGTCAACTCCGCGCCCTGGCCTTTTTTGCCGAAGTTCGGAATCTGCGGCGCTTCGTGCAACTTCGTTCCGATGCCGTGGCCGACAAAATCCCGCACCACGCTGAACCCGTTCGCTTCCACCAGTTTCTGGATCGCCGATCCAACGTGTCCTATGGTGTTGCCGATCTTTACCTGCTCGATGCCTTTGTACAGCGACGCTTCGGTTACCTCGAGCAACTTCTTCAATTCCGCTGTTAGCTCCTCGCCCACCGGCACGGTGATGGCGGCATCTCCATAATAGCCGTCGTAGACCACGCCGCAGTCGATGGAAACGATGTCTCCCGTTTTCAGCACTCGCTTTTCCGACGGGATGCCGTGCACGATCTCTTCATTGATCGAAGTGCACAGCACACAGGGATAACCGAAATATCCCTTGAACGCCGGCGTGGCTCCGAAGTCGGCGATCATTTTCTCGGCGGCCTTCTCCAGGTCCATGGTGGTAACGCCGGGCGCCACTACCGTTTTCAAGTGATTCAGAACTTGGCGGACCATCTTTCCGCTCCGCCTCATCTTCTCGATCTCTTCCGGCGACTTGCGGATGATGCGGTCTTCACCAAAGCTCATAATTGCTTCTAACTTCGCCGACTCGCTTGTGGAGAGCCGGGCGTCCCCGCCCGGCTGGACGGGCGAGACGCCCGTCCCTCCATCGGATAATTCATTGCTCGCTCACTCTACTAGCATCCATCTTGGAAATGACGGTCAATCACGCTGAAAATCTGTGCCGTCACTTCTTCCACCGGGCGATCGGAATTGATGGCCACCAACCGCCGCTGCGCCCGGTAGTACTGCACCACCGGCTTGGTTTGCGTCTCATAGGCAGCCAAACGCTCGGAAATCACTTCTTCGCGATCGTCGTCGCGGATCACCAGCTTCGATCCGTCACAATCACACAACTCATCGACGCGAGGTGGCTGAAAGTGAATGTTATAGAGCCGTCCACAGGTGGGACACGAACGCCGCCCAGTAAGCCGCAGTAGTAATTGATTATAGTCTACGAGCAACTGGATCACAATCGGCGGACATTTCTCCAATTTTTCCGGGTTGTCAAAGACCTCTTGTTCCAGGAAGGCATCCAGCCATCCTGCCTGGGCAGCTGTCCTGGGAAAGCCGTCCAGCACAAATCCGCGTTGGCAATCCGGCTCGCGCAGCCGGTGAGCCACGATGCCGTACATCAGATCGTCGGGAACCAACTCTCCCCGAGCCATGATCGCCTTGGCTTCCAGGCCCAATTCCGTGCCACGCGCTACGTGATCCCGTAAAAGATCACCCGTCGATATCTGCGGGATACCGTAACGGTCGACGATCTGTTTCGCCTGCGTGCCCTTCCCGGCACCGGGGGGACCGAGAAGAATCACAGGCCCAATCTTCTTACCGGTGTTCTGCGCGGCGTCGCTTGCCGACTCGTTGGCCATCGAAAGGGATTACCAGGTGCGGCGTCCGCGGAGCCGTCCACTCTTCGGAGTGAAGCCGTCATAGTGCCGCATGATCAGCTGCGCTTCGATCTGCGTAACCGTATCCATCGCGACCCCGACCACGATGAGCAGCGAGGTTCCGCCAAAATAGAAATTCACTCCCAAGCCGTTCGTGACCCAGGTGGGCAGGTTCTCAAAAATCCGGCCGAGCAGCGGGAGGTGGTTCAGCTTGATACCGGCAATCATCCACTCGGGAATCAGCGAAATCAGAATCAGGTAAAGCGCGCCCACCAGCGTGATGCGGGTCAGGACGTCGTTGATGAAATCCGAAGTCCGCTTGCCCGGCCGGATGCCGGGGATGAATCCTCCCCACTTCCGCATGTTGTCGGCAACCTCGTTCGGGTTGAACACGATCGAGATGTAGAAGTAGGCAAAGAACACGATGCCCAGGGCATAGAGCAAGGTGTAGAGGGGCTCGCCCCATTTCATTGCATCCAGAACCGGGCCGACGACTTTGTTATTGTGGAAGGCGGCGCCCAGCATTTGCGGCAAAGCCAAAATCGACGATGCAAAGATCACCGGCATCACGCCGCCCGCATTTACGCGGAGCGGCAAGTGGGTGGATTGTCCGCCCATTACTTTGCGGCCGACTACACGCTTGGCGTACTGCACAGGAATGCGGCGCTCGCTGCGTTCGACGTAAACAATGAAGGCGACCACCGCGATCATCAGCACCAGCAACATCAGGATAGCCGGAGCGGTGAATACCCCCCAAGCCGAGGTGCTTGCTTTCTGATACAGATCGGCTATGCCACGCGGCAGACCAACCACGATGCCGGCGAAGATCAGGAGCGACATGCCGTTGCCGATGCCGCGCTCGGTGATCTGCTCGCCCAGCCACATGATGAAGGCGCTGCCCGTGGTCAGCGTGAGCATGGTCATCAGGACGAAGGCGGGGCCGGGAGTGTTGACAAAATCTCCCGCTTTTTCAAGGCTGATGGCGATTCCGAACGATTGCACCGCGCTTAAAACCACCGTGAGATAACGCGTCCACTGGGTGATTTTTTTGCGGCCCATTTCGCCCTCTTTTTGCAGCTTGGCGAGAGGCTCATAGACCACCGTCAGCAACTGCAGAATGATCGATGCCGTGATGTACGGCATGATGCCGAGCGCGAAAATCGTAAGGCGGCGCAAGTTACCGCCGCTGAACAGATCGACAAAGCCGAGCACCGAGCCTCGGTTCTGTTCGAAGAACTGCGCCAGGCGGTCGCCGTTGATGCCCGGAGTCGGAATGTGACCGCCGATGCGATACACGGCCAGCAGGCCGAGCGTGAATAACACGCGCTTGCGGAGATCGGGAACCCGGAAGATGTTCGCCAGCTTTTCGAGCATTACTGCAAGACCTCAAACTTGCCGCCCGCCTTGGTGATCTTTTCCTGCGCCGACTTCGAAAACTTGTGCGCGTGCACGGTGATTGCCGTTGTCAACTCGCCATTGCCGAGAATTTTGACCGGTGCGTGGCCATCGACAATGCCCGCTTTCTTGAGCACTTCGGGGGTAATTTCGGTTTCGCCGAGCGTGGCCAGGCGATCGAGGTTCACGACATCGTATTCCTCGCGGAAAATGTTGGTGAAACCGCGCTTCGGAACACGCCGATGCAACGGCATCTGGCCGCCTTCAAAGCCGCGGATCAGCCGCGCACCTGAGCGCGACCACTGACCTTTGTGACCGCGCGTGGAAGTCTTGCCCATGCCGGAGCCCATGCCGCGGCCGACACGCTTCTTCTTTTCCGTTGCCTTCTTCGGTGCCCGTATTGTTGATAGATTCATAACTGTCTCTCTAAACTTTTGAACCCTTGTCATCCTGAGCGAAGCGAAGGATCTGCTTTTTACCCTTCAACGATCTCCACCAGGTGCGGGATCTTCTTCACCATGCCGCGAATCGCAGCCGTATCCGGGCGCTCAATCACCTCGTACAACCGCGTGAACCCCAGACCTTTCACAACTTTTTTGTGCTTCACGGGAGTGCAGATCGCCGACCGCACCCACTTCAACTGAATCTTGCCGCTCGCCGATTTCGATGTCTTGGTTGTCATTTCACTTCCTTAAGAATTTGCGATCGGTGATTTGTAATTGGCAATTTTCAAAACCCCCAGGTTCACAAATTGCAAATTACAAATCACCCATTGCAAATTGTTCCTACAACTCCTCTACCGTTTTTCCGCGCAGTTCGGCAACGTGTTCGCGATTCTTGAGCTTCTTCAGCGCCGCGAACGTGGCCTTGATCACGTTGTGCGGGTTGTTCGTGCCAATCGATTTGGTCAGTACATTCTGCACGCCCGCCGAGGTCATCACCGCGCGCACCGCTCCACCAGCAATCACACCTGTGCCTTCGGGAGCCGGTTTCAGCAGCACCATGCCCGAGCCAAAGCGGCCGAGCACTGTGTGCGGCACGGTGGTCTGCGTCAGGTTGATGCGCATCAGGTTTTTCTTCGCCGATTCGATCCCTTTGCGGATGGCTTGCGGAACTTCTTTCGCTTTCCCCGATCCGAAACCCACCACCGCCGCCGAAGGGTCGCCCACGACCACGAGCGCCGCAAACGACATGTTCTTGCCGCCCTTGACCACTTTGGTCACGCGGTTAATCGAGACTACCTGGTCTTTCAACTGGAACGAACCTGCATCGAGTTTTTTTGTAACTCTTGGCATTCAAAAATCCATTTCTAATTTGTAATTGGTAATTTGTAATTGGAAACTCAAAACCCTAAGGTTTTGAAATTACAAATTACAAATCACCAATTACAAATTCTCAGAATTGCAATCCCGCTTCGCGCGCCGCATCGGCAACCGCTTTGATCCGGCCGTGGTAGATGTAGCCGCCACGATCGAAGACCACTTTCGTGAACCCTTTTTGCTTGGCCAGTTCGGCAATCTTCTTCCCAACCACCTTGGCCGACGCCACGTTGCCTCCCGTAACGCGCGTGCCCTTACGATCGTCGGCCGTCGATGCCGCCGCCAGGGTGACGCCCTTCAGGTCGTCGATTAACTGGACGTAAATGTGGTTCAGCGAACGGTAAACATTGAGCCGCGGACGCTCCGGCGTACCCATCACTTTCTTGCGGATGCGATCGTGTACCCGCTGGCGCGTCTGGTTCTTGGAATTGATTCTCAGCATATTGAAACCCTCAATCCATTTGTAATTGGTGATTTGTAATTTGCAATTGAAAACCAAGGCGCTTAAATTGCAAATTACAAATCACCAATTACAAATTCTCTACTTCGCTCCCGTCTTTCCAACCTTCTTCTTCAATCGTTCGCCGGCGTAACGCACACCCTTGTTCTTATACGGATCGGGTGGACGCAACGACCGCATTTCCGCCGCCACCTGTCCTACCTTCTGGCGGTCGATTCCGTTCAGGGTCAACTTGGTCTGTTTCGCATCGACCACGCAATCCACACCGCTGGGCAACGGATACTCGATCGGATGCGAATATCCCAGACTGAATATAACCGTCCCCTTGCCTTTCATTTCCGCGCGGTAGCCGATGCCGACGATTTCCAGGTCTCTCGTCCAGCCCTTGGTGACGCCATCGACGGCGTTGTTGACCAGCGCGCGTGCCAGTCCGTGCACCGCCGAGTGGGCGTCGTCCGGGCGGATCGCGACCAGGTTGCCGTCCTTCTGCTCCATCGTGATGCCGGACGGAAGAGATGTATCCAGCTTGCCTTTCGGCCCCTGGACCATCACCGTATTGCCATCGATTTTGACCGTCACGCCCTTCGGGATCGCGATCGGCTTTTTTCCAATTCGTGACATAAGATCAGCTCTTAGCCTTTGGCTCTTAGCTCTTGGCTTTCTCAGCTGTTGCATCCCGCTTTAGCTAAAGGCTAAAAGCTAAGAGCTAACAGCTTGTTTTTTCTACCAAATCTCGCACAACAATTCGCCGCCCAGTCCTTCGCGGCGCGCCTGGCGTCCGGTCATCACGCCTTTCGGCGTGGTCAGAATGTTGATGCCCATGCCGCCTAGCACCCGCGGAATCTCGGTGCGGCGCACGTAGACGCGGCAGCCGGGACGCGATACCCGCGCCAGGTTGGTGATCACCGCCTCATTGTTATTGCCATACTTCAGATATACGCGCAGGACCTTGTGGCCCTCTTCTTCCGCCGGCTTGAAGTTCGCGATATAGCCCTCTTCTTTCAGGATGCGGGCTATCTCCGTCTTCAGCTTGGAAGCTGGTATATCGACTTTTTGGTGCCGGGCGCGAATCGAATTGCGAATGCGCGCGAGCATGTCTGCGACCGGATCGGTCAACCTCATCGTTTGCTTCTCCTCGAGCCGCCCGTTCGCTCCGCCTACTTCATTAATTGCTGCGGAGAACCTGCGGCAGCTTGCTTACGTCCGTCGTTCGCTATTCGTCGTTCGTCAGCGCCTTGCGAACAGCGACCGACGAATAACGAACAGCGGCTTTTCTACCAGGAAGACTTCGAAACCCCTGGGATCTCGCCGCGCAACGCCAGTTGCCGGAAACACAGCCGGCAAATGCCGAACTTCCGCAGATAGGCTCGCGGACGTCCGCAGATCTTGCAGCGGTTATGCTTGCGCGTCGAGAACTTCGGTTTCCTAGCGTCCTTTACTCGTTTTGCTGTCGTCGCCAAATTTGCTCCTAACCTTTTTGTAGCGCCGGCCTCTGGCCGGCTGTCCGGCGGGCGTCCCGCCCGCCCAAGGGCCGCCGAGACGGCGGCGCTACGCTCTAAACGGCATTCCCAGATGCTTTAACAGCGACCGCGCCTGATCGTCGGACCTCGCCGTCGTCACGATGGTCACGTTCATGCCTTTCAGCTTGTCGACCTTCGCGTAATCGATTTCCGGGAAAATCAGCTGGTCGTGGAGACCCAGCGTGTAATTGCCGCGTCCATCGAACGACTTGGTCGAAACTCCCTTGAAATCGCGCACTCGCGGCAGCACGATCGTCACCAGGCGGTCAAGGAATTCGTACATACGGTCGCCGCGCAGCGTAACCATCGCGCCAATCGGCATGCCTTCGCGCACCTTGAAGGCCGCAATCGATTTCTTGGCCCGCGTGACCACCGGCTTCTGTCCCGTAATCTGTCCCAGTTCATTCACCGCCGGGTCGATCAGCTTCGCGTTCTGGGTGGCTTCGCCGACGCCCATGTTCACGACAATTTTGTTGAGGCGCGGCACCGCCATCGGATTCTTGAGGTCGAGTTCCTTCATCAGGACGCCGGCTACTTCTTTTTCAAACCGGGCGCGCAGGCGCGGGCGCTCTTTCGCCGCGTGCCGTGGAGCCTCCGGCCCAGCTTTCGTTTCGACCGGCGCGTGTCCCTTTTGCTCACCCTTGGGCGGCTTCGGCTTCTTCTGCTGCTGCTCGGCTTTTTTCTGTTCGTCTGCCATTTCTATGCTGCCTTGTCTCTCACGGTTTCGGATGAGCCTCGGGCTACGAGCACCCAAATGCTCTCCGGTTCGTAAGCATCTTCAAAACTCTTTAAGTTCACAAACACTGCTAATACTCGTCAGCGCTGGTCGCTCGCAGCCCGTAGCTCGAAGCTCGCGGCTATTTGTCCAGCGTCGTCCCGCACTTCTTACAAATCCTTACCTTGCGATCGCCGCGCACTTCGTGCCCGACCCGCACCGGGCCACACGTGGCGCATACCAGGGCCACGTTCGACAGAGGAACCGCCCGCTCCTGCTCGGCAATTCCGCCCTTGATGTTGCGCTGCGGATTCGGGCGCACGTGTTTCTTCACCATCATCACGTGCTCCACCAGCACCCTGCCCTCGTCGGGAAGCACGCGCAGTACGCGGCCTTCTTTTCCCGTGTCCCTGCCGGTCATCACCTTGACGGTGTCGTTGCGGCGGATATCCACGCGCTTATGTTCAGTCGTCGTTGCTGTTCCCATAGCCAAACCCTTCTTTCCAACTTGTCATCCTGAGCGAAGCGAAGGACCTGCTTTTCGCGGCTCCCAAGACGCCTGCGCTAAAGTACTTCCGGCGCCAGCGACACAATCTTCAAAAACTTCTTCTCGCGCAGTTCGCGCGCCACCGGACCGAACACGCGCGTCCCCACCGGCTCGCCGGTTTCGTTGATCAGCACGGCCGCATTCTGATCGAAGCGGATGTAAGTTCCGTCGCGACGGCGATGCTCTTTTCGCGTGCGCACGATCACCGCTTTCACCACTTTGCCCTTCTGTACCTGACCGTCGGGCGCAGCTTCTTTCACGCTCGCCGTGATCACGTCGCCCAAGCCCGCATGCAGACCGGTCGAGCCCCCGAGCGGCATGATCATCTGCAGCTTGCGCGCGCCGGAGTTATCGGCCACCTCGAGCATGGATCTCATCATTAGGGACATGTTCGTCTCCTTCTCCGTTGCCTAATTCTTCGCCGGGACGCCGATATCGGAGTCAATATCCACTTCCGGCACCAGCGCCGTCTTGCGCACAATTTCCTTCAGCGTCCAGCGCTTCAGTTTCGACAGCGGCCGCGACTCCTCGATCTTCACCACATCGCCGGGATGGGTTTCGTTTTTCTCGTCGTGCGCGTAGAACTTCTTGCGGATCGAGATCACCCGCTTGTACATCGGGTGCGCCTTCTTGCGCGTGACTTCGACCACAATCGTTTTCTGCATCTTGTTCGAGACAACGGTCCCGATCAGGACTTTGCGGTGCGACTGTTTTTCGGCTTGGCCGGTTTCGGCTTGGCCACTTTCAGGTTGACCCGTGGTTTCCGCCATTATTTTTTCTCCGTCTTGGTCTGCGTCTTGCCAGCGGCCAGTTCCTGCTCGCGCAGCACCGTCTGGACGCGCGCAATATCCCGGCGCAGCCCGCGAATCTTTTTCAGGCTCTCCGTCTGTCCCATGTTCATCTGGAACTTCAGCTTGAAGAGCTGGTCCGCCAAATCGCGCTCCTGGTGCTTAAGCTCGGCGTCGGTCAAGTTGCGTATTTTTTCAGCTTTCATAAATCAGGTCTCAGGTGTCAGGTCTCAGGAAAAGCTCTCGTACTCACGAACTTTGCTTTTCACTTCTGCAATCTGACTTCTCACTTCTGCAATTTCTTACAGCACTTCCCGCTTCACGAACGTCGTTTTCAGCGGAAGCTTGTGTGACGCCAGACGCATGGCTTCTTTTGCGTCGGTGATGGTCACACCTTCCATCTCGAACAGAATCTTTCCCGGCTTCACCACTGCTACCCAGTGATCGGGCGCGCCCTTGCCTTTGCCCATACGGGTTTCGGCGGGCTTCTTGGTTACCGGTTTATCCGGAAACAGACGTATCCAGATTTTGCCGCCGCGCTTGATAAAACGCGTCATGGCCACGCGGCTGGCTTCGATCTGACGGTCGGTGATCCAGCCCGGCTCGAGCACCTTCAATCCATACTGACCGAAAGCCAGCGTGCCGCCGCGGAAGGCCTTCCCCGTCATGCGTCCGCGCTGCTGCTTGCGGTACTTCACTTTTTTTGGCATCAACATAAATCAGCTCTTAGCTTCCAGCTCTTAGCTCCTAGCCATCAAATCGATTGAGCCCGTGGAGCTTTTGCTTTTACTTCTTCAATTTGACTTCTGACTTCTAACTTTCTAGAACGCGCCCGTGGTGCTCACTTCGCGCGCCGGGGTCGCTTCGCGCTTCTTCGCCGGCAGAATTTCGCCTTTGTAGACCCAGCACTTCACGCCAATCACGCCATACGTCGTTCGCGCCTCGGTGAAACCGTAATCGATATCGGCGCGCAGCGTGTGCAACGGCAACCGCCCCTGCAGATACCACTCAGAACGCGCGATTTCGTTGCCATTCAAGCGCCCGCTCACCCTCACCTTGATCCCTTTGCAGCCGAAGCGCAGCGCCGAATCAACCGACTTGCGCATCGCCCGGCGGAAGCCTACGCGCTTTTCCAGTTGCAGCGCAATCGATTCCGAGACGAGTTGGGCGTCGAGTTCGGGCTTGTGCACTTCCTGAATATCGACATGCACTTCTCGCGTCGTCTTCTTCTGCAAGTCCTGCTTCAGCTTGTCGATTTCCGCGCCCTTGCGCCCGATGATGATGCCCGGACGCGCCGTCTTAATAATGATGCGCAGCTTGTTGCCTGGACGCTCGATCTCGACCGAACTCACACCCGCCGACTTGAGCTTTTCCTTCAACTCAGCCTTGAGCTTATGGTCTTCGAGCAGCAGCTTGTCGTAATCCTTCTCGACAAACCAGCGCGATTTCCACGGTTTGGTGTAGCCGAGGCGGAATCCGTATGGATGAACTTTTTGTCCCATCGTTGCTCCTAAACTTTCCCGATCGTCCGTCGTTAGTCGCTGGTCGTTAGTCGTTAGCACACCACCTCCAGCAAACCAACTTCCCGAACGACTATCGACTATCGACTAACGACTGCCTTACTTCTTCGCGGTCGCCTTCTTGCCAACCGCTTTCTTCTTTGCTGGCGCTTTTGCTTTGGCTTTCGCTTTCGGCTTGGGAGGCGCGGCTTTGGCCGCCTTCTCGCCTGCCGCCGGCGCTGTTCCCGAGGGCACGGCGTTCCTGTTCTTTTCCGCCAGCACAATTTCCAGATGAGCAATGCGCCGCACGTAATGGTAGGCGCGCCCCATCGGCGCGGGACGAATCCGCTTCATGCGCGGCCCATCGCCCGCCACCGCCGACTTCACGTACAGGTTGTCGAGGTCGACATCCAAACCCTTTTCGGTGCTCAAAAAGTTCGCATTGTCGATCGCCGACTGCAACAGCTTCCCGACGGTGGCCGCCACGCGCTTCTTGGTGAAGGCAAGCGTGTTCCGCGCCTCTTCGACGCGCCGTCCTTTGATCAGGTTCAGCACCAGCCGCGCCTTTTGCGGCGATACTCGCATGTACCGTGCTTTCGCTCGAAATTCCATAATCTCTTTGCCTTTAGCTCGCAGCCCGAAGCTCGCAGCTCCAAGTTTTTCTTACGCCTTCGGTGCCGCCGGCGCTGACGGGGTGATCGCTCCCGGCCCGCCGGGAACGCCCGCCGGTTTCGCTGCGACCTCGGTCGCCGCTTTCATGGAGTGGCCCTTGAACTGGCGGGTGAAACTGAATTCGCCGAGCTTATGCCCCACCATGTTTTCGGTCACATACACGGGAATGAATTTCCGTCCATTGTGCACGGCAATCGTGTGGCCGACCATCTCCGGAATAATCGTCGAGCGCCGCGACCAGGTCCGCAGCACCTTCTTCTCGTTGCGCGCATTCATGGCTTCGACTTTGGTCGCCAGATGCGCGTCCACGAACGGTCCTTTTTTAGTAGAACGAGCCATAATTTCCTAACCTTTTTTCCTGCGGTTCACGATGAACGCATCGGTCCGCTTGTTGTTGCGCGTCTTGTAGCCTCGCGTCGGCTGACCCCACGGGGTCACCGGATGCCGCCCGCCGGAGGTTTTGCCTTCGCCACCGCCATGCGGATGGTCCACCGGGTTCATCGAAACGCCGCGGTTATGCGGACGCTTCCCTACCCAGCGCGTGCGTCCCGCCTTGCCCCAGGTCACGTTCTCGTGATCCGTGTTGCCCACTTGCCCAATCGTCGCTAAACAATCGAGCAGCACTTTGCGGGTTTCTCCGGAAGGCAATTTCACCAGTCCGTAGTCGCCTTCTTTGGCAATCAACTGTGCCGAACCGCCCGCCGAGCGCACCATCTGCGCGCCTTTGCCCGGCTTCAATTCGACATTGTGAATCGTAGTGCCGGGCGGAATGTTCCGCAGCGGCAACGCGTTCCCCACCAGAATGTCAGCTTCGGGGCCGCTCACAATCTTCTGCCCAACCTTCAATCCATCGGGCTGCACGATGTAACGCTTCTCGCCGTCGGCGTAACTTAAGAGCGCAATGCGCGCCGAACGGCCGGGATCGTACTCGATGGTGACGACGGTCGCTGGAATACCGTGCTTGTCGCGCTTGAAATCAATGGCGCGCAGCTTGCGCTTGTTGCCGCCGCCGCGGAAGCGCATGGTCACGTCGCCGGAATTGCGCCGCCCGCCGGAACGTATCTTGCCCTCAACCAGCGGCTTGTACGGCTTCTTCGACGTAATGTCGTCGGTGACGAGCGTGGTGCGATAGCGCAGCGTCTGGGTTGTCGGTCTGTAGGTTTTAATTGCCATAATTACTCTCTATGTAGAGACGAGGCTTGCCTCGTCTCAGCCTGCTCATCGGACGCCGCGGTCTCGGCGCCCACAAGACGCGGCAAGCCGCGTCTCTACTACAGATTCTGCGCGTACTCCGGCATCTTCTCGCCGCTCTTCAAGCGCACGTATGCTTTTTTCCAATCCGGACGATAGCCGGTAAACTTGCCCCGGCGGCGTTCTTTTCCGGGATAATTCGCCGTGCGCACCGACGCTACTTTTACCTTGAAGATCGACTGCACCGCTTCCTTGATCTCGGTTTTCGTCGCCTTCGGCGCTACCTGGAAGACCAGCGTGTTCTGGGTCTCTTTAATGCCCAGGCCCTTTTCTGTGATCACCGGCTTTTGAATGATCTGATACGCGGATTTCATCAGGCCACCTCCGGCTGCGCCTTACGCGTGCGCCCGGCCGGTTTCTTTTTTGCTTTCTTTTCTTCGGCCGGTTCCGCTTCGTGCTGACGCCGCGAGGCCGACTTCTTCAGCGAGTCCTGCAACTTCTCGAGCGCCGGCTGCGCAAACACCACGTGCGTGTAACGCATGATGTGATAGGGATGCACTTCGTTCGCCCGCACCAGTTCGAGGCCGTCAATGTTGCGCGAACTCAGCTCCAGGTTTTTGTTCTCGACCGTCGAAATATCGACCAGAAGCGTCGTGCCCTCGATTTTCAGCTTGTCGAGCGCCTCGCGAAACAGCTTTGTTTTCGGCTCTTTCACGTCGAACGCCTTCACCACCATCAGCTTGCCATCGGCAAACTTCGAAGCCAGCGCCGAGCGCAATGCGCCCAACAGCTTCTTCTTCGGGAAAGCGTAGTCGTAAGAGCGCGGCTGCGGTCCGTGCACCGTGCCGCCGTGGCGCCAGAGCGGCGAACGGATGGAGCCGATACGCGCCCGCCCCGTGCCTTTCTGCTTCCACAGCTTCTTGCCCGATCCGGAAACGCGCCAGCGGTTCTTGGTCGCATGCGTGCCCGCACGCGCCGCGGCGCGATAGTGGGTGATCGCCTCCCAGAGCAAGTCTTCGTTGACCGCGCCGAAAACTTCGTCGGCCAGTTCCAGCGTGCCCGCCTTGGCGCCGCTCAGATTGTAAACATCGATAGTTGCCATATCTCTCTCACCGTGTAGCGCCAGCGTCTCGCCGGCTGTCCGGAGGGCGTCCCGCCCGCCGCTACGCCTTCTTCGAAGCGCGTTTCGCCGCTTTCAACGGATCGACCGTGGCCGCGCCCGCAAATCCGCGGCGCTCTCGCGGCGGCTTCTTCGCTTTGTTGATCACGATATATCCGCCGTTCGCGCCCGGCACACTGCCTTCGACCACCAGCAGATTTTCTTCTTTGTCGACACCCAAAATCCTCAGGTTGCGCGTCGTGATCCGGGCATCGCCCATGTGTCCCGACATGCGCATGCCCTTGAACACACGCGAAGGGAATGCCGACGAACCGATCGAACCGGTAATCTGAAACATCGAGCCGTGCGACTTGGCGCCGCCCGCAAAGTGGTGGCGCTTCACTACGCCTTGAAAGCCGTGCCCCTTGCTCGTTCCAATCACGTCGACGAAGCGCTCGCCTTCGAAAATATCCACCAGCACGCGGTCGCCAACCTTGATCACGCCCTCAGTCTTCTCGCCGGGAGCATCGACTTCGATGTTTACTTCGCGGAGAAATTTCACCGGTGGCAGGTTGTGCTTGGCAAAGTGTCCGCGCATGGGCTTGGTCAGCTTCTTTTCCTTCACAAACTCGACCAGACCGATCTGCGCCGATTCGTAACCGTCTTTCGTCTGCGTTTTGTGCTGCGTAATCACGCACGGTCCGGCCTGCAACACGGTCGCCGGCCGCACATCGCCCTTCGAATCGAAGAGTTGCGTCATGCCGACTTTTTTGCCCAGAATCCCTGCTACTCGCGCCATTTCCTTCTCCGTTCCCAGCTTGGCTATCAGCTATTGGCTGGGTGCCTTCGACCTGAAGTCGTTGGTCGTTAATCGTTAGTCGTTTGAAAATCATCGCTGGCAAACGACCAGCGCCGCAACGACCAACGACTATTTATGTTCCTTGCCGAACGCCTTGATCTCCACGTCCACGCCCGCCGGCAGATCGAGCTTCATCAGCGCATCGACGGTCTGCT
Organism: Terriglobales bacterium; assembly: GCA_049592035.1. GTDB lineage: Bacteria > Acidobacteriota > Terriglobia > Terriglobales > Acidobacteriaceae > Acidiflorens. Next base: position 555 of record JBAWFQ010000122.1, on the reverse strand, counting down.
GCGTCGGCTCGAGAATATCGAGCAGACGCTTGTGGGTGCGAATCTCAAACGCTTCCCGCGATTTCTTGTCCACGTGCGGCGAACGCAGCACGCAGTATTTGTTCTTCATCGTGGGCAACGGAATCGGACCGGCGATTTGCGCGCCCGTGCGTTTTGCCGTCTCCACGATCTCGCCCGTCGACTGATCCAGAATGCGGTAGTCGTAAGCTTTCAACCGGATGCGAATTCTCTCTTTGCCAGTCACAATTTTTCTCTCTTCCACCCTCCCGGCCTTTTTATCCCGAGAGGAAAGATCTGGCGGCAAGCTGCAAGCCGCTTGTTAGTTTTTCACTTCTGCAATCTGACTTCTTACTTCTGCCTTGCCTTACTTGATAATTTCCGCGATCGTGCCCGCGCCCACCGTGTGGCCGCCTTCACGAATCGCGAACCGCAAGCCCTTTTCCATCGCCACCGGCGTGATCAGCTCGATCACCAGGCTGACGTTGTCTCCCGGCATCACCATCTCCGTCCCCGCCGGCAGCTCCGCCACTCCCGTCACGTCCGTCGTGCGCAAAT
>JBAWFQ010000121.1:0-12465 GCA_049592035.1 Terriglobales bacterium | reverse complement strand
GCCACCCAAAAGCAAACCAAAGTCGAGTTTTTCAGCAATCTGTTCAGCCGCACCGTAACTAGCGCTGAATCGGCAGCGGCTTTAATAGAGTGCGGAAAAAACTAAGTTTCGTATCGGGGTATCGCTTTAGCGATACCGCAAGTCGTTTGAAATCAGATGCCCCTTTAGGGGCGAAGCGAGAGCGCCGTCGCTCACTTGAAGATTTGATTTCCTGCGTGCCTCTTTGTGGTGGCTGTTTCCGTGAAGCTGAGACACCACCCTTTACTTCGCCTTGCTTCGTTCCCGCTTCGCGTCGTCGTTTCGCCCCACACGTTCGTAAGCTTCGGCGAGCGAGAGATGTGCAGGCGCAAAGCCAGGCAAGCGTCCAGTGGCGATTTCGAGGTGCACGATCGCGGTCTTGAAGTCGCCGGTTTTCACTAAAGTCGCTCCGATCAAATAATGCGCCCAAGCGGAATCCGGTTGGAGCTCAATCGCTTTACGCAGATGATTGGCCGCTTCCGCGTATTTCCCCTTCTGAGCCAGCGCCGCTCCAAGCATGTACTGGGCTAGATAAAGACTAGGGTCAGCGGAAACGACAGGCGTAAGCACGGCGATTACGCGCTCCGGCTTCGACTGCTCGCGAGCGGAAGCCGCTGCAATCACCTTGTTCGCCGTGGCAATTCTATCTTTAGGGTCGATTCCGCCAACCGCAGCAGCAGAACAGGTCGACTTCTGCAGTCCCGCATATCCAAGCGATGCCAGCTTCTGCATCTCGGACGAACTCAACTCCGCGCACGACTTGCCCGACTCGCCACTGAAGCGGCGGTCGAAGTTTTCAAGCTGTGCGGCAATCGTATCGAGCGTAGCTTTCGAACTCTGCGCCAGGTTGTGAGCAGCGCCCGGATCGGCGGTCAAGTCGTAGAGTTCAGGCTGGGGCGCGCGAATGTAGAGATACTTGCCCGCGCGCCAGGATTCAAGCGGGCTCCAGCCGAATCCACGCTGGGGCAGATCGCTGCGGGAATACGCAGGCTGGTCGCTACCACCGCCAGCCTTCGCAATGCGTAAGAGCGACTGTCCCGGCATCTGCGAAGGCACCGGGATGGCGGCGATTTCAAGCACAGTAGGAGCGACATCCACGAGCCGTACTTTGGCGGCAATGCGGGCGGCAACGCGCGTACTCGAAGTCTTGGCTGCGGGCTGGCTCGGCGGAAGCTGATTCTGCGGAAGTTTGATGAGAAGCGGCACGTGAACGGTTTCGTCATAGAGGAAAATGCCATTTGCATATTCGCCGTGAGCGCCCAGGCTCTCACCATGGCTGGCGACGACGATCACCGCGGTGTCTGCGTAGACTTTGCGCTGTTGCAGCGCGGCGATCAGCTTCCCAATGGCAGCATCGGCTGCTGTGACGGCGGAATTGTAGGAAGCGCTGGGTGCGCGCTCATCGCTGACGTTCACCCAGAGAAAAAACGGTGCTGGTCCCTGTCCCTGCGCATTGTGGTCCAGCCAAGCGACAGCGTGCGCCACAACCTCAGCTCCGCGCCGCTCGGTCACCGCAGGAAGCGCATCCCCCGGGATCGCAGGTCGAAAGCCAGCGTCGTAACTCTGAAAGCCGCGATCCAGGCCCTGTGCCAGCCCGTTCCAAGGGTCCAGATCGATCGAGCCGACAAAAGCAGCCGTCCGATACCCCTGCGTCTTCAGCAGTTCCGGAAGGTAAGGCAATGCCGCCGTAAGCGCACCCCCAATCTCGCTCATGCCGGTGCTCTGCGGGTAGGCTCCGGAGAGAATGCTCGCGTGCGAAACCACGCTGGCAGGAGCCTGGGCGTAAGCATGCTCGAACACGATGCCTTCTGCGGCAAGGTGGTCCAGGTGGGGCGTAAGGGCGCCTTTGGCTCCTAGAAAGCCCATGCGGTCGGCGCGGGCGGAGTCTAGGGTGATCAACACCAGGTTGGGTTTGGATGCGGCCGCGGTGAAAGAGAAACAGGAAATGATCAGGCTCAGGACGGTAAAGGCTTTCCGTATCATGTGAGTCAGTGTAAAGGGTCGGTGGCCATTGATCAAAAGCGGTCAGGGTGAGGCAGTCACCCTCGGTAACCAGCCACCGTCTTGACGTCCGGGCAACTCCTTGTACAATCTAAGTACCTGCTCCTCGGGATCTCCTCCAGTGGTGACCGCCGTGGTCGCCACCCGTCTTTAGCTGGGAAAGCTAGCCAGGAAGCCGGACCCAAGCTTTGCAGACCAAGATTAAGATTGAAGATACGTAAAGTGACTGCGCCCGTCAGAAAGCGTCTTTGGTTCGTGTGCCTGCTGGCCTTGTGCGCGGCGGGTTTGAGCTTGCTGCTGTCCTGCGAGCACGCGCGCGGCGGAGCCTTTGCCTCTAAAAGAATGATCATTCTGGGCGTCGACGGCCTCGACCCCGACCTGCTCACCAAGTTCATGGCCGAAGGCAAGATGCCGAACTTCGCCCGCCTGGCCGGGGAGGGCTCCTTCCGCAAACTGACGACCAGTATTCCGCCGCAAAGTCCGGTGGCCTGGTCGAACCTGATCACCGGCATGAATGCCGGCGGGCACGGAATCTTTGATTTCATCCACCGCGACCCGAAAACTTTTCAGCTCTATTTTTCCACCTCGAAGGTGGAGGGCCCGAAGCACAGCTTGCATCTTGGAAGTTGGGTGATTCCGCTGGGCAGCGGCTCGGCCGACCAGTTGCGCCACGGCAAGGCCTTCTGGGAGATTCTGGACGAACAGAGCGTGCCCAATTACGTTTACCGTATCCCGGCAAATTTCCCTCCGATCACGGCGAAAGGGAAGACGCTTTCTGGCATGGGCACGCCCGATCTGCGCGGCACCTATGGCACGTTCACGTTCTACACCGACGATCCAACGGCGGCCGTGGGAGCCGTCGAGGGCGGAGAAATCGTGCAAGTGGAAGTAAAGAACAATCGTGTAGCGACCAACTTGATTGGACCAGACAATACGTTTCGCAAGAACGCGCCGCCCACGACCGAGCCGTTCACCGTTGACGTGGACCCCCTGGAATCAGTCGCGCGCATCGGTTTCGAGGATCAGCAATTCGTTCTGAAAGAAGGCGAGTGGAGCGCATGGGTTCCGGTGGAATTTCAGCTCATGCCGTTCATCGGCAATGTGAAGGGCATCTGCCGCTTTTATCTCAAGCAGACGCATCCGCGCTTTCAACTGTACGTTTCGCCCATCAATATTGATCCGGAGAATCCCGCTCTGCCTATCTCCACGCCGACAAGTTATTCCAAAGATCTGGCGAGGCAAATCGGCGAGTTCCACACCCAAGGCATTGCGGAAGACACCAAGGCGCTCACCGACGGCGTGCTCGACGATAAAGAATTTCTGGAACAGTCGCACACCGTCCTCGCCGAGCATCGGCGAGCGTTCGATGCTGAGTTTCCTAAATTTCACGAGGGTCTGTTTTTCTTTTATTTTTCAAGCCTGGACTTGAATGCGCACATGATGTGGCGGCTAACCGATCCGCAGAGTCCCGCGTACGACGCCGCGCGCGCGGCGCAGTACGGGACAGCTCTGGAGGAATTTTATGAGCAGATCGATCAGGTGCTGGGCGAGGTGCTGCCGAAGGTCGATAACAATACGACGCTGCTTGTGCTTTCCGACCATGGCTTCGCTCCCTACCGGCACTCGTTCAATCTGAACACATGGTTGTTGAACAACGGCTACATCACGCGGAAGGCAGTCGCCAGCGGCGATGCGAGCGAACCTTTCACCGACGTCGATTGGAGCCGCACCCGCGCGTACGGGTTGGGCTTGAACGGACTTTATCTGAATATTCGCGGACGCGAGCGCGAGGGCATCGTCGAACCGGGCGCTCAAGCCGACGCGCTGCTGCAGGAAATCCGGCAAAAGCTTTTGGAAGTCCGCGATCCGAAAGATGGCTCGCAGGTGATTACGCGAATCGATTTGGCCAGCGAAGTCTACCAGGGTCCCTACGCGCGCACCGGCCCGGACGCGCTCGTCGGTTACAATCGCGGTTATCGGGCAGGATGGAAGACGATTCTGGGCGCGTTTCCGGCCGACGTGCTGGAGGACAACACGAATGCGTGGAGTGGTGATCATTGCATGGACTTCACCAAAGTGCCCGGAGTGCTGTTGAGCAATCGCAAGATCGAGGCGCAGGCTCCGGCGCTGACCGACATCGCGCCCACGATTCTGTCCGAATTCGGAATCGCGAAAACGAAAGAAATGCTGGGCCAGTCGGTGTTTCAGTCGCGCTAGGGCGACGGTGCGCGAACGCTGAATCGTGATACTTGTAGAACAATTGTCATCCTGAGCGAAGCGAAGGACCCGCTTCTTTCAGCAGCGGAGAAAAGCAGGTCCTTCGCTTCGCTCAGGATGACAAGATCTAGCGGATGACTGTGCTTGTGAACAGGAGAAATCATGTTTAGTTCACACAAGGTGAAGATCGAAGGCGAACTGCTGGAGAAGGTGAAGCAGTGTTCCGACGCTGCGGGATACGAATCGATCGACGAGTTCGTAATTCACATGCTGGAAAAGGAAACCAAGAAAATCCTGCCTGATGAGTGCAGCACTTCAAAAGAAGAGATCCAGAAGCGGCTGCGCGGCTTGGGGTACATCGAGTAGCTTGACCGTTTTCTCAAAACCGATGGCTTGCGCAGGGCATCTCTGGGCAATCGCGGCGTTGCAGTTCTCGCTGCTGACCAGTCCACTGGCGATCGTGATCGTCCTGTCACTGATTGTTGGATTGCTGATGGTGGTCTTGTTTGGCTACACCTCCGATCAGAAGGCCATCGGTATTGCCAAGGATCAACTGAAGGCTCATTTGCTGGCGGTGCGCCTGTATCGCGATCAGATTCCTGTCGTGATGGGCTCGTACGGCAAGATTCTGCGCGGCACTGGACGTTACTTGAAACTGGCATTCAGGCCGCTCCTCTACGTGATCATTCCGATTACTTTACTGATAGTGCAGATCGATCGTTATCTGGGAGCAACGCCAATTGCCACGAATGCGCCGTTTCTACTGACTGTTCATCTTGCCGTATCGACAGCCGGAAGCGATGCAACCGATGCAACCAATGACGCAACGTTAGATCTTCCACCTGAGATCACCATGACCGCGCCTCCCGTGCACGTTGTGGCGGACAACGAAATTGTCTGGCGACTGGTCGGCTCAAAAGAGGGAAAATACGAAGTAAAGATCGCCGCCGCCGGCCAGACTGCGGCTGGGGTTGCGGCCGCGGCGAAGACTGTTTGCGTGGGGAGTGACCTCCCGCGAATTTCGACCGTCCGCTTGCGTGGACATTTCTGGGAGCGTATGTTCTCCTCGGCCGAGACGGCGCTGCCGGAGACTAGTCCGATCGATTCGATTTCGATCAATTACCCGGATCGCAATATCGAGATCGCAGGCTATGGCATGAACTGGATTTGGCTGTTTTTCATCCTGTCGATGATTGCAGGATTTATTTTCAAGGAATTGCTGGGGATTCAAATATGAAAAGATTGTGGAGGGCGGGCGTCCCCGCCCGCCTGCATGCGGCGGATATCAAAACGTGGTTGCGCACTCCCTTCGCGAGCAGGAATGCGCGCCCCACCTGTGCCTTCCTGCTGCTAGCGGTGGTCCTGTTCCCCAAACTTGCCCATGCCTATGCTGGGCCGGGCGCTGGGTTCGCGGTGCTGTCCTCGTTCTGGGCGATCTTCGTTGCTTTCCTCTATTCGTTCTACGCGCTGATGACGTGGCCCTTTCGCCAGTTGTTCCGCTTCATCCGCCGGAGAAATGCTTACGGCAAAGCGACGTTTGAGCGAGCCGTCATTCTGGGATTCGACGGCATGGATCCCGATCTCGCCGATCGCTTCATGAGAGAAGGCCGCCTGCCGAACCTCGCCAAGTTGCGCGACAAGGGAACCTTCCGCAAGCTGCGCACAACCTTCCCGCCAATTTCTCCGGTGGCATGGTCGACCTTTATGACCGGAGTGAATCCGGGCAAACACAACATCTACGATTTTCTGGCGCGCGACACCAGCAACTATCTGCCATTCCTCTCGTCAGCTGAAATCAAGGGACCGAAGCGGCATATCAAGATTGGCAAGTATTCCATTCCCTTCGGCAAAACAGAAATCAAGGCGATGCGCAAGGGCACGCCGTTCTGGCACTGGCTGGGCAATGCGGGAATTTTCAGCTCGGTGATTCGCGTTCCCGTAACCTTCCCGCCCGAGAAGTTTCAGGGCGTGCTGCTCTCCGGAATGTGTGTTCCCGACCTGAAGGGCAGCCAGGGCACGTTTTGCCTGTGCACGACACGCATGTCGAGCGATAAGTTTCGGGAAGGCGGAGTGCGTGTTCCGATCGAGCGCAAAAACGGCGTTTGTCATTCTTATATTCCCGGGCCTGACAGTCCGTTGGCGGAGAACGCTGGCACCGAGCTGCGCGTCGATTTCGAGATTCGGCCGGAGCCCGGATCAAAGTCCGCGCGCATCGTGGTTAGCTCGGAAAAGTTCACGTTGAAGGTCGGAGAATACTCCGAATGGATTCCCGCCGAATTCAAGGCTGGCTTGGGCTTCACGGCGCACGGCATCTGCCGCTTCTATCTCAAGGAACTTTCTCCCGAAGTTGAAGTTTATGTTACGCCGGTGAATATCGATCCTGGGCAGCCCGACCTGCCGATCTCGCACCCGGTGACTTATTCCATTTATTTGGCCAAGCTTTTCGGGCCGTATGCGACGCTCGGCCTGGCGGAAGATACTTGGGCGCTCAACGAGCATGTGCTCGATGACGACGCGTTTCTCGCGCAGGCTTACGGCAATCATGAAGATCGTGAGCGCATGCTTTTTGATGCGCTGGATAAGACGAAGCAGGGGCTTTGCACTTGCGTGTTCGATACGACGGACCGCATCCAGCACATGTTCTGGCGATATCTCGAAGAAGATCATCCGGCGGCGCGTGACGTGCCGCACAGCCAGCACCCGCAGGTGATTCAGGATCTGTACCAGCGCATGGATCGCCTGATCGGGCGTGTGATGGAGAAGATCGATGATGACACGCTGTTGATGGTGATCTCCGATCATGGATTCAAGTCGTTTGCTCGCTGCATGAACCTGAATGCCTGGTTGCATCAGAACGGATATCTGACGCTGAAGGATGGAAAGATCGAGAGTGGCGATTGGTTTGAGGACGTGGATTGGTCGCGGACTCGGGCTTACACCATGGGTCTCAACGGACTTTATCTGAATATCAAAGGGCGCGAGAAGCAGGGGATTGTGGATCCGGCCGAAGTCGACGCGCTGAAAGACGAGATACAGAAGAAGCTGAATGGGCTGGTCGATCCGGCTTCAGGGACGGTGGGGATCACGGGCGTGTTTATTGCCGACAATGTTTATCGCGGACCTTATACGGAGAATTCTCCAGACTTGATTGTCGGCTATGGAGCGGGGTATCGTGCCTCGTGGGATTCGGTGCTGGGCAAAGTGACGTCGCAGATTTTCGAGGACAACATCAAGGCCTGGAGCGGCGACCACTGCATCGACCCCAGGCTTGTCCCAGGAGTTCTATTTTCCAGCCACAAGTTCATCGAAGAAAAGCCTGCGATTGTGGATGTGGCGCCGACGATCCTGAAACTGTTTGGGCTTGCGCTTCCCCCGCATTTTGACGGCAAGCCTTGGACGCTGGCGGCGAAAGCGGCCGCTCCTCAGGGCTAGTGTCCTAACTAGAGGTGGACGGGCGAGGACGCCCGTCGCTCCACCGACGTCTTTTTTTGATTTGTTGTCAGGCGCGTCGCTAGCCACACGGTGGCGGCCAGCATCCCGCACCATCCCATGAAGCGGACGACAGCGGCGATGCGGGTGTCGTAGGGCAGAACGCCTAGGCTCGTGAAAATCGTGTTCCAGTCGTGCTCGACGTAATCGGGATCTCCCGTGGTCACGAGCGGGAGAACCATGGCACGCGCGTCGGCCATATAGGTTGCCGTGTAGAGCCAGTTCTCGAAGAAGAAAAACGTGCAGAACACGAAGGCCGCAGTCTGGCGTTCGTGAAAGAAATAAGCTGCCAGCAGGAACGGTACCAGCCACTGCAGAATCGTTCCTCCCCAAAGGCAGAGTGTCGCGCCGAACCAGCGGAAGAGCAAGTGTCCGCCTTCGTGAACGACGAGGTTGGCGGAGTCGATGAACAGATAACCGCCGTGCATGTTGAAGGCGTAGATCAGGAAGAGCACGTAGAACGTCAACCAGGCCACGACGGCCCAGCGCGAGACTGGGCGCCACTCTTCGAAGGCGCCGGACCATTCCACGAGGGAGTCGAAGTACTCGCGCATACTGGGCTCCATTGTAGGCAGCGTTGCCAGTGGGCGCGAGATTACGCCGGTGCATGGCGGCAGGGCGCGTGGAATGCGCTTATTTCTTGCTGGACCTGCGCTACACGAGCGTGGGCAAAGTGCTTTTCAGCAGAGTTGTCTGCGGGACGCCGGCGCTACGATTGCCAGCTCACCTTCCGAACATGGGATAGTGACTTGCCGCTCCCATCAGAAACAGCATCGGAAACGACAGGACGAAATTCGCGCGCGAAGTTAGAAAAGCCTGCCGCGCCAGATATTTTGCTTTGTCGGGAATCGGCGTGCCCTTGGCCGCGTTGTCGGCAGTCCAGTTAATGATTTTCTTCTGCGCGCGCCAGATTACTCCCCAAACGTTCAGCATCATCACCCAGCCCATGCCGCCGCCGATGCCGATGGCGAGCAGGCGATTACTCTCCCAGCCGTGATTGTTGAAGCGCAAGAAAAGCCACGAGGCGACGACTACGATGACGGTGTAAATCACGGCCAGCACCGGCCACTTGTCGAGCGCGCCTTTGCCGGGAATGGTGCAGGCATACATGAGCGCCCACGCCACCGTCCAGATCGCAAAGAATGTTCCCATCGCAGCGCCGGGAGACGCATCGCCGTTTCGGGCGTCGGAGCCGACGATGCTGCCCCAATATGCCAGGCCCATCAGCACGGTCAGCACCGAGGCCCAGCGAAACCACCACAGCGCACGGGACATGAGGCTGGGGAGAACTTTGCCTTTGGTGGCGGGATCCAGCGCTGTCATGAACGGGACATTAACGAGGTTAAAGAAGTACAACAGGCCGAGCCAGGTGATGCCGCCGATGAAATGCAGCCAGCGGAACAGCATCAGAAGGTTGGTGTCGAAGTCGGTGGGAAAGTTGATGTAGGGCACGTTCGGGGCTCCTATTCTGCACTCGTTCTGCACTCGGTTTGGAACTGACGATTGTAGATGGCTGACGAGGGAAATGAAACCGAATCGACTTTTCGAAAAAGTGAGCGAAGGGGCGCTGGGCGCGACGGGAGCCGGAAGTCTCCCGAAAATATAGTAGCGCGGCAAGTTGAAAAGCGCGAGACAAGGCCGTATTGTAGGAGCCGACAGGAACAGGGCTGCCGCCTATCCCCAAACGCTCACGGCGCAGTTCGAACCCGAAGAAAAAGGAGATCGGCACATGGAAGCCAAGCCGGCACAACAGAACATTCAGGATTCCTTCCTCAACACGGCACGAAAGGAACGGCACAACATTACGATCTATCTAGTCAGCGGTGTGAAGCTGACGGGCCGCATCCGATCGTTCGATAAGTACTCGGTGGTGCTCGAGACCAGCAACCAGGAGCAGCTCATTTTCAAGCATGCGATTTCGACGGTCGTTATCTCGCGCGGCGCGCACCCCCACGTGGAGGGCAAGCCGGCCGCAGCGGTGTCACCGGCGGATGCGGCAGCTACCAACTCGGCCTCCGGTACTGAGGGATGAAGTGAGTTTGCTTGCGCCGAGATGACACTAGAGTGAGCAGCCGCAGCGGTTCTCGGAATAAGGCCCGGGCGGTGCTGAATCCATCCGAGCAGCAGGAACGCGCGTTCCTGGTTGGAGTGGAGTTTCGCACCAAAAGCCGCGGGGGCGGCGCTGGCAAGGCAGGTTCTGCCAGCATCACGCCGGCGGCCCAGGCGGCTCGGGATCACGCTCTGGGCACGGCGGCTGCGTCGTCACCCTCGTTACTGGCGGCGGATGCCGCGGACTCCAGTCCTGATCTTCCTTTGGGCTCTGTTTCCGGTTTTACGCCGGGGTTTACCTCCGAAGACTCGCTCGACGAATTGCGCACGCTGGCCACGAGCGCGGGCGCCGAGATTGCCGGTGAATTCAGCCAGCGCAAGGACCGTCCCGATCCGGCCACGCTGATTGGTAAGGGTAAGTTGGAAGAGATTGCGGGCGCGGCCGCTTCGGTTTCCGCGGACGTGATTCTGTTCGATCACGATCTTTCCCCGTCGCAACAGCGCAACATTGAACGCGTCGTTCACACGCGCGTCATCGATCGCACGCAACTGATTCTCGATATCTTTGCGCGCCACGCGCGCACTCGTGAAGGTCAGTTGCAGGTGGAGCTGGCGCAGCTCGAATACATGCTGCCACGGCTGGCGGGACGCGGCGTGGAAATGTCGCAGCTTGGCGGCGGCATCGGCACGCGCGGACCGGGCGAAACTCAGCTGGAGACCGATCGGCGGAAGATCTACCGGCGCGTCCGGCATGTGAAGCAGCAGATCGAAAGTGTGCGGCGCATCCGGGCGCAGCAGCGGCAACGGCGCGAGTCAGTTCCCGTGGCTACGGTCGCGCTGGTGGGGTATACGAACGCGGGGAAGTCGACGCTGTTCAATGTGCTCACGCAATCGAACGTGGTGGCGTCGTCGCGCATGTTTGCCACACTCGATCCAACGATTCGCGGGGCAGAACTGCCTTCCAAACGAAAAGTTCTGTTCTCTGACACGGTCGGATTCATTCGAAACCTTCCGCATACGCTGGTTTCGGCGTTCCGCGCCACGCTGGAAGAAGTGCAGCGCGCCACGCTCATCCTGCAGGTTTCGGATGCCAGCAGTCCGGTTTCGGCCGAGCAGGATGCGCAGGTGGAGAGCGTGTTGAAAGAACTGGAAGCCGACAAGAAGCCTCGACTGCGGGTGATGAATAAGATCGATCTGCTGCTTCCCAAACAGCGCGAGTCGCTGCGCGATGACGATCGGACAATTCACGTCTCGGCCGCGAAAGGGATCGGATTGACGACCCTGCTCGATCGCGTCGATGCCCTGCTCGAAGAAGACCGGCCGGAGCGGGTTCGGTTGCGCATCCCGCAAAAAGAGGGCAAGACGCTGGCGTTATTGCAGGCTGGCGCGCGTATTTATTCTCGGCAATATCAGGACGGGCTGGTCGTGCTGGAAGCCGATGCGCCTGCGTCGTTGCTGCGGCGGATGCGGGAGTGGGTGGTGGAGTAGGAAGTTTGAGATTGTGCTGCACTTGGCCGGGGCGAAGCCCCGTCACCACACGAGCAATGCTTGGCTGAATTAAAATGAAGGTGTTCGCGATACGGAAGTTTCCGGAGGAGCTATGGGCAACTATGCCGTAAGCGCAGGACGGATGGTCCCGCATAACATGGTGACCACGCAGTTCGAGCTCGATGGCTTTCGCGTGGTGCGCACATTGGGCGTAGTGCGCGGAATCACGGTGCGTTCGCGGTCGATCTTCGGAACCATTGGCGCCGGTCTGCAGACGCTGGTAGGCGGCAACATTACGCTCTTGACCAATCTTTGCGAACGAACGCGCGCCGAATCGTTCGACCTGATGCTGCAACACGCAGCCGAAATCGGCGGCAACGCCGTGGTGGGCGCGCGCTATGACGCAACCGAAGTGATGCAGGGCGTCACGGAAGTTCTTGCCTATGGGACAGCTGTGTTCGTGGAACCGGCGAAATAGTTGGAGCACCTTCGCGAATTCGATCGCCGGGTCTGATTTCTCTTCTTTCTTTCCTTCTTCTCTTATGTCCTATCGGTTTTCCACAGGGAAGACCATGACTTGCGCGCGGAATGCAAGAAAAATCTTAGCGAACAAATAGCGAATGATCCCAGGATGTAAACACCAGTCCTAGTAGTCATCTTTGTGGTTCACCGCAAGATGCTGTGCTTTGCCTTGAGAGCCGGGTAGGTGGGCTTGAACCCTAAACTTTCTTATTGACAACAAACGATTTAGGCGTAGGATGTGGACAAAAGTGGTTGAAAGTGGACTAAACAATAGAGCTCGTGGGTAAAAACCCTAAGTTTCGAGGCGCCAGTGGTTTCCGAGACTGACACCGACAAAAACAGACCCAACGAACCCGAGTCCACTGCATTGCTGACCGCTTCTGCCTCCCTCATGGTTTTGGCTGTGGTAGCAGCCACTAATAAACGGAGCCCATCGTTTTTAACAAGAGCAGTGAGCCGGGCACATGTTTCGCGGAAATCATCCAACGCGCGTCGACGAAAAGGGACGGTTAAAAGTCCCGGCGGAATTCAAGCGCGTGATCGACGAGAAATATGCGCAGAAATTCTACATCACAAGTCAGAACGGAATTGTTGCTCAAGTGTATCCCTTCGAGGAATGGGAGCGGATCGAGCAGAAGCTGGCGGCGCTCTCGACTTTCAATCCGACGAAGAAAAAATTCT
>JBAWFQ010000120.1:0-11672 GCA_049592035.1 Terriglobales bacterium | reverse complement strand
ATCCTGCTCGGCGCCGAGAAACTTGAAGGGGCCGCTGCCGATGGGATGTCGCGTGATCTCGTCCAGCGCCCCATAGGGGACGATCCCAATCGCGCCCTCGGAGAGATTCCACAGCAAAGTCGCGTTGGGCTCCTTTAGATGAAATATCACTGTAAAATCGTCGGGCGCTTCGATGTAATCGACAAAACGGTATGCTCCCGTTTTCGTGCTGCGAATCTTTCCCTCCAGCAGAGAATCGAAAGTCCACTTCACATCGCGCGAGGTGAGTGGCCTTCCATCGTGAAAGGTCACGCCGCGATGGAGGTGAAAAACATAAGTCAACGGATCCGGAATCTCCCAGCGCTCGGCCAATCCGGGCTGCACGTTGAAATGGTCGTCACGGGTCAAAAGCGCGTCGAAGAGCAGCTCGTCGATGCGCTCCGATTGCGCGTCAATCCCAACGCGCGGGTCGAGATTGGTCGGACTGCTCTCAATAATCATCACCAGAGTGTTGGGGTCAGGAGGGCGTGAGCAGGAGAGAAACGGTAGCAACCCACCGCCAAGGAACAAAGAAAGAATTGTGACCCGAAGAAGGGTTGTCATCCTGAGCGGAGCGAAGGACCCGCTTCTGGCGCGCGCCAGCAACGCCGCTTCATGCATACGAAATCTTCCCAAGAATCGCTGCCCGCCCAGCTCCCGTCGCCGATGGCACATTGCTCGGCCGCCGATGCCAGGTCTCATGCGCGAGCAGGGCAAACGCCACCGCCTCCTTCGCTTCCGCCGGCAGCCCGAACTCATCCGAGAAATGCAGACTGATCTTCATGGGCTCGATTTCGCGGCGCAACATTGCCAGCAACGTGGGATTCTTAGCGCCGCCGCCGGATACGATCATCTCGCGACCGCGACTCCGCTCCGCTCCGAATCGCGGCAAAACGAAGCGCTGGACCGCGTCTGCAATCGATCGCGCCGTCAACGCGGTTGCGGTGGCTACGACGTCGGGCTTGCTGGCGCCGTGGCAGAGTTGAAGAAAATGGCTCACGTATTCTCGGCCAAACTCTTCGCGGCCGGCCGTGCGCGGCGGCGTCTGGCGGAAAAATCGCGCGCGCAATAATTGTGCGATCACACCATCCAGCACGCGTCCCGAGGCCGCAACTTTGCCATCGCGATCGAAACGCTTTTCGAAAAGCTCCTCCATCACCGCATCCATCACCATGTTGCCGGGACCAGTGTCAAAAGCCAGCACGCGGGCAAGCGGCGCGCCCGCGGGAATCGCGGTGAGATTCGCAATTCCGCCAATATTTTGCGCAATACGATTTAGCGCAACGCCATTGCGCCCCACTCGCCGATTGCGATAAACAAGATAGTCGAGGAACGGCACCAGCGGCGCGCCTTTGCCCCCGGCGGCTATATCCGCGGGACGAAAATCGGAGACCACCGGCACGCCGAGTCGCGCCGCGATCACCGCGCCTTCCCCCGTCTGCCACGTCACCGCCAATTTTCGTCCGAGAAACCGTTCCGCCACTCCCTGGTGATAGAGCGTCTGCCCATGACAGCCAACCAAATCGAGCTTCACGCGATACTTGCGCGCTGTTGTCGCCACCGCCACCGCGTAGAGTTCGCCGAGAAGAAAATTCAGACGCGCGAGATCGGCAACGCGAGCCAGTTCAGCATTCATCGCCGCCAAAATTGCGCGCCGCACCGGGGCAGGAAACGAATACTCCTCGTGAGCGAGAAGTTCGAAGTCTGGGTTCTTCTCGTGTGGTAACGGGCCTTTGGTCCGTCTGGCACTGGCCGACTGGAACCGCACGAGCGCCACATTGATTCCGTCGGCCGAAGTCCCGCTCATCACGCCGGCAACGATCATGCTCATGCGCGATCCTTGTTCTTGTTATTGTCTGACTTCTTATCGCCTGAGCGAGCGAGCGTGGCCATCCGGACTTCTTCGCCGAATTCCCAGAGCTGCCGCGTGAGCTTCTCAACCCGTGCAGAGGTGGGAGTGGCCGTGCGGCGCCTCGGCAGGTATTTCTTTTTGGACGCCAACACGCGTGCCGCCGATTCGCGCACGCGGCGGGCGAACTTGCCGTCGTGCTCCGATTCGCGGACCAGCGCGTCGTGCGCGCGCAGAATGAAATTTTCGTGATGGCATATCAAGCCAAGGTCGCCTCCGGCGCGGATGTGCCCGATCGTTACTTGTTCGATCGCGGCGGCCGCGAGGACACCGCCCATCTCCAGATCGTCAGAACAGATCAATCCGCGATAACCAATTTTTCCGCGCAGAATGTCGGTGATCCACTTCTTTGAGAGCGAGGCCGGAGTGCGATCTTTTGTCACCGTCGGAAACGCCGCGTGCGAAACCATGACGAAAGGCAACTCTCGCCGCAGCAAACGATAGGGAACCAGATCCTCGTTCCACATTTTGCGCAGCGGTTTTTCCACGCTGGGAAGTTCATGATGCGTGTCGAGCGTGGCCTCGCCCAGTCCGGGAAAATGTTTGCCGCAGCCAAGCACGCCGGCATCTCCCAACCCGCGCAGAAACTCACGCGCGTAGGCAACCACCTGCTTCGGGTCGTCCGAAACCGCCCGCGAACTCAGAACTGACCGCGAAGCCTCGTAAGCCAAGTCGAGCACCGGGGCAAAATCCACGTTGAAGCCCAGGGCGCGGCAGTTTTCGCCGATTACGCGTCCATGCTTGCGAAACAGCGCGCGGCTGCCCGTGGCAAAAACTTCTGCCGCGGAAGGCGCCGAACCCAGCGCGTTGCGGAAACGATCCACCGTGCCGCCTTCGAGGTCGACGCAGGTGAAAAGCGGAGTCGCTACGCACTTCTGGCATTCCCGCAGGAGCGCATAGGTCTGCTCAGCTCCAGTGAGATTGCGGGCAAACAGAATTACTCCCGCCGGCTGAATCTTCGTGAGCAGGGAAGCGAGACGAGTGGACATCTCGGTTCCGTCAAAGCCGATGATCAGGAGCTGGCCGAAGTTGATTTGGATATCGCGCATCAGCAATGCCTTCGACGAGGTCCGAAGGTTTGGGGTCCAATCTACGAAAATCCCATTCTAGACATAGGAGTGGAATCCCACCCTTGCGCAAAAGAACGCGCAAGGATGGGGCACCCAGCGTTGTTTTCTACTCAATCTGACTCTTCAACTCTGCCAGCAAGTTTAGCGCTTCGAGCGGCGTCAGACGGTTCAAATCCACTTCGCGCAGCTTATCTAGCACTGGTTGCGAGAGGGGTGTGAAGATGGTTAGCTGTGTCGGACGCTCCGGTTCCGCGGAACTGCCCGGCGTGAGATGCCCCGATAGCCGATGCTCGGACGACTCATGCTCGGCCAGTACCTCGCGCGCACGCACCACGACTTCGTTCGGCAGGCCTGCGAGCTTTGCGACTTCGATTCCGTAACTGCGGTCGGCCGCGCCCGGTTCGACTCGGCGCAGAAAGACCACACTTCCGCCAGCCTCTTTAACCGACACGTGATAATTCTTCACGCCACTTAGTTGCTCCGCCAATTCGGTCAGTTCGAAATAGTGTGTGGCAAACAAAGTCTTAGCGTGCACTCGCGCGTGCAGATACTCGATGGCCGCCCACGCAATCGCCAGTCCGTCGTAGGTGGACGTGCCACGGCCGACTTCATCGAGCAGGATTAACGACCGCGCGGTTGCGGTGTGCAGAATCGCTGCCGTCTCCGTCATTTCGACCATGAACGTCGAGCGGCCGCGGGCCACGTTGTCGCTGGCGCCGATGCGGGTGAAGACGCGGTCCACGATGCCCAGGCGCACAGCGCGCGCGGGAACGAACGAGCCCATCTGCGCCATGATCACGATCAGCGCCGCTTGCCGCAGATAGGTGCTCTTGCCTCCCATGTTCGGTCCGGTCAGCACAATGATGTTCTGTCTCGAGGAATTCTGCGTTGCGTTTTGCGCAGAGGAGTCCAGAAACAGATCGTTGGGAACGAAGCGCTCGCTCCCGGCCGCCAGTTCCTGCAGTTCGATGACCGGATGGCGACCTTCGACAATCTCCAGATCGCCGCCGTCCTCGTCTTTTTCCGCCTCATCAAACCGCGGCCGGCAATAATTTCGTAGCGCCGCAATGTGTGCCAGGCAGGCTAGCACATCCACTTCCGCCAGTGCCAGCGCGGTTTGCCGGATCCGCTTGGCCTCGGCCGCAATCGCCGAGCGCAACTCGGCGAACAGCCGCCGCTCGATTTCGACAATCTTTTCCTGGGCATCCAGAATCTTGGATTCATACTCTTTCAATTCCGGAGTCGTAAAGCGCTCGGCGTTCACCAGCGTCTGCTTGCGCTCGTAGTCGGCAGGCGAGAGGTGCAGGTTCGCCTTCGAAATCTCGATGTAGTAGCCAAAAATCGAATTGAACTTTACCTTGAGCGATCCAATGCCGGTGCGTTCGCGCTCACGGGTTTCGACTTGTGCCAGATATTGTTTCGAGTTGCGGCTCAGGTCGCGCAGTTCGTCCAGATCTTTGTCCACGCCCGCGGCGATCACTCCGCCATCGCTCAGCGTGAGCGGAGGCTCGGGAACCAGCCTGCGATCAATCTTTTCCCGCAGATCGCCCAGTTCATCGATCGCGCCGTGCAATGCGGTCAGCCGCGTTGCAGACACGGATGGGTGAGTGAGTTTCTCGGTCCCTTCGACTTCGCTCAGGGCAGGCTCTCCGGGACTTAAATTGATTAGTCCACTTTTCCCAGCGCTAAAGCGCTGGGCTAAGTTAGATCGCCCCTCCGGGGCGGAATTGTCGGGTGGTGCTCCAGACAGCCCGGCCAATACCGCTCGCACCTTGGGAATCTTTCCGAGCGACGCCGCCAGCGCCAGCACGTCCCGTGGATTCGCCGTTTCCAGCGTGACCCGGCTCAGCAGACGCTCCAGGTCTAGAATCCCGTCCAGCGCACGCCGTAACTCCTCGCGACGCATCGTATCTTTGACTTGCGTTTCGACGGAATCCAGCCGGCCTTCAATCTCCGCCCGATCCAGTGACGGACGCAGCAGCCAGGTCCGCAACAACCGCTTGCCCATCGGGGTGACGGTGGCATCGAGGCAGCGGAACAGCGTTACTCCGGCGTCGGTTCCGGCGAATAGCGGCTCGATCAATTCCAGATTGCGCACCGTCACCGCATCGAGCACCAGGCAGTTTTGCCGCTCGTAGAAGCCGATACGGTCCACGTGATCGAGCGTGCCGCGCTGCGTGGACCGGATGTAATAGAGAATCGCCCCCGCCGCCGACGCGGCCGCGCGCTTGCCCGCCAGTCCGAAGCCCTCGAGCGAGAGCACGCCAAAGTGATTTTCCAGCAGAGGGATGGCGTGGTCGGGACCAAAGATCCAGTCGTCGAGCGGAGTCTCGGCCCAGCCGAAGCCGGAGACCCGAGCGACCGGCGCCGTGCCGGTGGAGGGACGGGCGTCTCGGGCGTCCGCAACAATGCTCCGCATTTGAACCCCGGGCGTTCGCTCCAATAGCGGCGCCGAAGACCCATACAGCATTTCTTTTGGCCGCAATTGTTCAAGTTCTTCTTGAATGCGTCGTCCGGCCGACTCGCCGGCGAACTCGGTGGCGCGAAACTCGCCGGTGGAAAGATCGAGCGCGGCAAAGCCGACGTGATCTCCGACTGCGGCCACTGCGGCCAGGAAGTTATTCTCTTCCGCGCTCAGAGACGAATCGGCAGCCGTTCCCGGCGTGACGACCCGAGTCACTTCGCGCCGCACCAGTTTTTTCGCCAGCCGCGGGTCTTCCACCTGTTCGCAGACCGCGACCTTGAACCCGCGCCGAATCAGTTTTGCAATGTAGCCCTCGGCCGCGTGGTAGGGCACGCCACACATGGGTATGTCCACGCCCTTTTCTTTATTGCGCGAAGTCAGCGTGATCTGTAATTCTCGCGCCGCCAGCACCGCGTCGTCGAAAAAAAGCTCGTAGAAATCCCCCAGCCGGAAGAACAACAGAGCGTTGGGATGCTCTTTCTTGATGGCGGCATACTGCCGCATCAGCGGCGTCGAGGGCTCGGACATAGAACAATTCGTAATTTTGTAATCTCTAATTTGGTAATTTGCAATTTTGTGAGTCCTCACTACTCTAGCCTGCCGGAAGGTTTTTAGATTACAAAATTTCAAAATTGCCAAATTACAAAATTGTCCATTTGACTCGCTGCATCGATTTTGCTCTCCTTACTGCATGGAACTCCGCAAAGATCCCATCACCCGTTCCTGGGTGATTACCGGTGATGATGTCGTCGAGCCTACTCCGCATTCTGAAGCCTGCCGGTTTTGCGGTCCGTCCGCTGAGGCCGCGCAAGTCATCGCCAACCTGCCCGGTGTGGACGGCAGCGCCTGGTCGGCGCGCTCCGTCGTCCATCCGCATGCGCTCTACCACATCGAGGGCGAGGCGGCGCGCCGTGGCGATGGTCTTTACGACCGCATGGGATCGGTGGGGGCGCATGAAGTTCTGCTGGAAAATCCTCGTCATGACGGCCATCTCTGGACTGCGAGCGACTTTGAAGTCGAGCAGTTTCTGCGTCTGGCGGCGCTGCGCATTCAGGATTTGAAGCGCGACAGCCGGCTCAAGTACATCAGCATCTTCAAGAATCACGGCCCCGGAGCGGGGCAGGAATTCGAGCATCCCACATCGCAGCTCACCGCAACCACGTTCGTTCCGCGCCGCGTGCTCTACGAACTGCGTGCCGGCCGTGACTATTTCGAGAGCAAAGAGCGCTGCGTTTTCTGCGACATTCTGGCGCAGGAGGAGCGGCAGGTTCTGCGCATCGTGGAAATCCGCGGAGACTACGCGGCTTTCTGTCCTTATGCGCCGCGCGTTCCCTACGAAACCTGGATTATGCCGCGCAGCCATGAATCTTCGTTTGAGCGCACCGGCTCCTCGCGCGTGGGCAGCGTGAGCGATCTGGCTGCGCTGCTGCGAAGGACGCTGCAAAGGATCCGCACGGTCACCGAGGCCTTTCACCTGGTTCTGCACACTTCCCCGAACAGCCAGCATCCTTCGGCAACGCTTGGATATTGGAAGACGCTGGATGAGGACTATCACTGGCACATCGAGATTCTGCCGATTCTTGAAGCCAAGGCGAGGTCGTACACGTTCAAAGAGACTTATTATTCGCCGGTTACTTCCGAGACGGCGGTGAAACGCCTGCGGGAGGCGAAAATCTAAGAGCAACGACAGCTCCAAGCTATGAGCCGCGAGCTTCGAGCAACCAACAGCTTTGTTTGCTCGCAGCCCGAAGCTCGCAGCCCGAAGCAATTCTCATGACTATCCGCCGCCTCAAAACCTACACTGGATCGCAAGGTTACGTATACCAGTACTACTTCGTGGGAAAACGCGCGGCTCCGGCAGCGGATGGGCAGGTGTCCAATGCTACCGAATACATCTTCGACGTCACCTCCGACCGCAAGCTGACTTACGCGGTCAGCATTTTCCTTCCGCACCTCGTCGTCGTCGCTTGGACCGAAGCCCACGGACGCCCGCTCGCTGAGTCCGAGCAGTACGCCGCGGTCAAGATGCGGTTGTTCCGCGGCTTCGACGAAGTGGAAGAAATGCAGGCCCACGGGCGGCAATTGCAGATCGACTTGCAGTCACTGGAAGAAGCGCTGGCGTCGTTGGGAGTGGAATAGTATCGAAAAGGATGGCACGATCGCCTCTTCGATCGGTGATCGCCGATCAGAAGGCCTCACCACGCTAGCGCGCGCGTGCGAGCACCAGCGTTAGATCGTCTTCTTGCTCGCCTAGCCGGAATTGCCGAACCGCCCCCTCCACATTCCGCAGTATGCACGCCGTCTCAAGATGCTGGTTCTCACGCAGGGATTCCAACAGACGTGTTTCGCCGAATTCTTCTTCAGCGTAGCCGGTGGTCTCGGTGATTCCATCGGTATAGATACTCAGGATATCTCCGGGTTCCAACAGAACTTCGGCGACGGAGCAATCGATGCTCTCAAACAGGCCAAGCACCGTGGCGGTGGCGTGCAGCCTTTCCACCGCGCCTCCGTGACGGACCAGTAAAGGAGGGGGATGCCCGCAGTTGGCGTAATGCAGGGTTCTGGTGGCGTCGCTATACCGCCCAAAAAAAAACGTGGCGTAACGTTCGTGCGGAGTGTGGCTGTAGAGGTGGCGATTGACCAAGGCGAGGAACTTAGGAATATCTAGCACTTCTGTGCCGTGCTCGCGGCAAAGGCTCCCGTGCAGATTTGCCATCAGCAGAGCAGCCGCGATGCCCTTGCCTGCAATATCCGCCAGCGCGAACCCGACTGTTCCCGGTCCCATATCGAGAAAATCGTAGTAATCTCCCCCGATCATTCGGGCCTGCACGCAGATTCCGGCGTAATCGAGAGTCTTTAACGAAGGTTTTTCCTGCGGCAGCAACGCGCTTTGTACGGCGCGAGCCCGCATCATCGGTTGATTATCCAGTTGACCCGCGTCCAATTTCCAGATGTTTGCGTCTACCGCCAGACATTCAAGGCCGGCCACGCCCTGCTTCATCGTATCCCGCGCACCTTTCCAGACCACTCGGAAAGGTGCCTGCCGATTGCCACATTCGACTCTGAGAACTTCACCGATTTCGAACTCCTCTTCAAGCCCAGCCAGGCGCGCTCCCGACTTGGAGATATCGATGGTGTGGGCCAGTTGAAGCGGCAAGCCTGGGGGTTCCCGATATACGCGTACTGGTAACTCGACCCGCACTCGGTCTTCTTTCCGGTCGTGGTAACAGGTCAGCGCCTTCGCGATCGCCTCGGTCAGAACCGATTTCTTGCAGGGCTTCAAAAGCAACCGGAAGACAGAAGCCTCGTTGACCGCCTTGGCTGCCCCATCAAGATCCATGTGACCCGAAAGCAATAATCTCATTGTGCTGGGGGCGATTTGGCGCGCACACTTCAGGAACTGCACTCCATCCATGCCACCCATCTGCATGTTGGAAATAACGATGGCAAAGGGACCGTGGATGCGGAGCGCTGCCAGGCCTTCTTCACCGCTGGTTGCGGTTGCAACATCGAATTCGCTTCGCAGCATTCGCCGATAGGAGTCCAACGCCGCCGGTTCATCGTCGACAAAAAGTATCTTCTGATTCACGTGAATGGCCCCTCTTCCATCGGTATTCCAGACGCCAGTGCAGAGGGATTCGACCTCAGTAAGGAAGATCGGCTGAAAGAAGTGCAATCTGGAGCCATTGCAGGCGTAACCGGCGTAACCTGGCGATTGCACCAGTGGTTGTTCTCCTTCGCCGGCGCTGACGGTCACCCTTTAGGCCATGTGACACAGATCACACACTGTTGTGACAGCGTCCGTTTCCCCCGCACTCTCCCGCCCGGCAAACTATAATCACCCAGGCGGTAGTGGGGATGTAACGAACCGGCCTGCGGAAGCACTTTAAAAATGATGACCTTGATCTGGCTGCGCGTTGCGCTGGTTTGTTATGCCGCGGGATTGCTCTATGCGCTGGTGGCGCTCACTCGCACCACGGAAATCCTCGGCAAAATTGCGCTCCATGCCTCCTATCTCGGCATGGTGTTTCATTTCGTTTCGCTGACCGAAGCCGTCGTGCAGTCGGGCCAGTTCGCCGCCGCTTCGGCGCATAACTCGGAGTCGCTGCTAGCTTTCCTGATCATGGTTGTCTTCATGATTGCTTACATCGTGTATAAGACGACGACGCCGGGCATCGTGATTTTTCCCCTGGTCTTCTTGCTGACTTTCGTGGCTGCTACCGGCCAACAGCCGCTGGTTTTTGCGTCGGTGGCCGTGAAACACGGTTGGCTGGCCGTGCATATTCTGATGATCTTCACCGGATACGCGGCGTTGTTTCTCAGCTTTGGCGCCAGCATTCTCTACCTGTTGCAAGAGCGCGCCCTGAAATCGAAGCGAGCGGGTGGAATGTTCTCGCGGCTGCCCGCCTTGCAGGTGATTGACGACATCGGCTATCGCTCGCTCATGCTCGGGTTTCCTTTCATGACTCTCGGCCTGATCGCGGGCATTGTGGTTGCCGAAAGTACCTACGGCCGTCTTGATTTCCTTGATCCCAAAATTTTGCTTTCCGTGCTGATGTGGGCGGTATACCTGCTGATGGTGTTTATGCGCCTGAATGCGGGATGGCGAGGACGCCGCGCCGCCCTGCTCGCCAGTGTGGCCTTCGTCGCGGCTATCGTCGCCTGGATTTCCAACTACTTCAGCGGCATGCACAGGTTTATCGCATCATGAGATTCCAGCTCATCGGCGTCAATCACAAGACCGCGCCGGTCGAGGTGCGCGAGCGCCTCGCGATTCCAGAATCGCGTCTGCCAGAGGCTTGCAAGAGACTGTCCGAGCATCCCGCCGTTGCCGAAGGGATGATTGTTTCCACCTGCAACCGCGTGGAATTTATCGCCAACATGAAGAACGGCACGGGCGACTTGCGTGAATTTCTGCGTGAGTATTTCGCCACCGATCTAGCCCCGTTTGAAGCTCATCTTTACGAATTTAAAGAAGATGAGGCGATCCGCCACATTTTTCGCGTAGCTGCCAGCCTCGACTCCATGGTCGTCGGCGAACCTCAGATTCTGGGACAGGTTAAGGAGGCCTATGCCACCGCGCGAGCGGTGGGAGCAGTGCGCGCCCAACTCGATCAATTGCTCACTCGGGCTTTTGCCGTAGCCAAGCGCGTCCGCACCGAAACCGCGGTTGGATCTTCGTCGGTTTCGATTGCGTCGGTGGCCGTCGAACTGGCCGAGAAAATCTTCGGCAGCCTGAACGGTAAGAACGTCTACCTGGTGGGAGCAGGCAAGATGAGCGAGTTGGCGGCCCGGCATTTGCTGGCGCACGGCGCCGCTTCTCTATTTGTCGCCAACCGCACCTACGACCGGGCGATCCGCTTGGCGCACAAATTCAACGGACAAGCGATCGAGTTCAGCCGCCTTTATGAAACCTGCGATCGCGCCGACATCGTGATTACCGGCACCGGCTCGCCCAACTTCATTTTCCGTCCCGAGCACGGCGAAAAGCTCATGGCGCTGCGCAAGAACAAGCCGATGTTCTTTATCGACATTGCCGTTCCCCGCGACGTCGATCCGGCGATGAACAAAATCGATGGCATTTTTGTTTATGACATCGACGATCTGCAGCAGGCGGTCAGTTCGCACGTCGCCGATCGCAAAAAGGAAGCGGAAAAGGCGGAAGGGATCGTCAATGGCGAAGTCAGCAAATTCCACGCCCGCCTGCAGACTCTCGATGTGGTTCCGACCATCGTCAGCTTGCAAGACCACCTGGAAACCATTCGCCAGGCCGAGATTGACCGGGTGCGCGGCCGTCTTGGTTCCATGACCACCGACCAGGAAATGGCCGTGGAAGCCCTGACCCGCGGCATCGTCAACAAAATCATGCACACTCCCATCAGCACTCTCAAGACCGCTGCCCGCGATCCTGAATCCACCACCGTCATCGAACTGGTGCGCCGCCTGTTTAACCTGCATATCGAAGAGGAAAAGGAATTGGCCACTGCGAAATCCAGTCGTGGGCAGATTTCAGAAAAAAGTTCAGAAAAAAGTTCGGATAAAGGAGCGCAAAACTGATGGCTCGTTTGCGCATCGGTTCCCGTGGCTCGCAACTCGCTCTGTGGCAAGCCCATCACATTTCCGATCTGCTGCGCGCGCAAGGTCACACCGTGGAACTGGAGATCATCAAGACCACGGGCGACAAAATCACCGACGTTGCGCTGGCGAAGGT
>JBAWFQ010000119.1:0-14701 GCA_049592035.1 Terriglobales bacterium | reverse complement strand
CCTTTAGGAGGATCTTCATGCGCACTAGGAACGCCAATTTTGCGTCCGTGGGACGCTGGCTTACGAGAATTTCGGCAACCCTTGCAACTCTGCTGTTTCTGACCGCCGGCTGCGCGCTGGCGCAATCCGCCGCCCAAACTGACGAAGCAGGCGGCGAGGCAGCCCTGAAACTGCCTGACCTTTCTTCGGTTTCGTTCCTCGGTATTGACGGGCATCGCCTGCTCATGATCGGCCTCCTGTTCTGCGTCTTCGGCCTTGGCTTCGGCATGTTCATCTTCATGCGGCTGAAAAACCTGCCCGTGCACCGCTCCATGCGCGAAATCTCGGAACTGATTTACGAGACCTGTAAGACCTACCTCATCACCCAGGGCAAGTTCCTGATGCTGTTGTGGGTCTTCATCGCGATCATTATCGCCGTCTACTTCGGCTGGCTCAAACCGGTGCCCGGCAAATCTGTCGCACTAACGCTTCCCATCATCCTTCTTTTTAGCCTGGTGGGAATCGCAGGCAGCTACGGCGTGGCATGGTTCGGGATTCGCGTCAACACCTTCGCGAATTCACGGACCGCTTTCGCTTCCCTGCCTGGCAAACCCTACCCGGTTTATCAGATCCCGCTCGAAGCCGGGATGTCGATCGGCATGATGCTGATCTCGGTCGAACTGCTGATCATGCTCTTCATCCTGCTCTTCGTGCCGGGCGACTACGCCGGCCCGTGCTTCATCGGATTCGCGATCGGCGAATCTCTGGGCGCGGCGGCGCTGCGTATTGCGGGCGGCATCTTCACCAAGATTGCCGACATTGGCGCCGATTTGATGAAGATCGTTTTCAAGATTAAAGAAGACGATGCCCGGAATCCCGGCGTGATTGCCGACTGCACCGGCGACAACGCGGGCGACTCGGTTGGGCCTTCGGCCGATGGTTTCGAAACTTACGGCGTCACCGGCGTGGCGCTCATCACTTTCATTTTGCTCGGTGTCAAAGACCCCGCGATTCAAGTGCAGTTGCTGGTATGGATTTTCGTGATGCGCATCATGATGCTGGTGTCGAGCGCCCTGGCGTACTTCATCAATGGCGCCATCGCCAAAGGCCGCTTCGGCAATGCCGACGAAATGAATTTCGAAACGCCGCTCACTTCGCTGGTCTGGCTGACTTCGATTGTTTCGATCATTGCCACCTACATCGTTTCGTATTTCATCATTCCCAACCTCGGCGGCGACTTCACGCAGTGGTGGAAACTGGCTTCGATCATTTCCTGCGGAACGCTGGCGGGCGCGCTGATTCCGGAACTGGTCAAGGCCTTTACGTCGGTGGAATCCCGCCACGTAAACGAAGTGGTGACCTCGGCCAAAGAAGGCGGCGCATCGCTTGGCATCCTGTCGGGTCTTGTCGCCGGAAATTTTTCCGCGTATTGGCTGGGTCTTGCGATGGTCGCTCTAATGTCGATTGCTTATCTGTTCAGCGGGATGGGCTTGGCCGTCGCAGCCACCATGATTGCCGCGCCAGTATTCGCATTTGGCCTGGTTGCTTTCGGCTTCCTCGGCATGGGACCGGTGACCATTGCGGTCGATTCTTACGGCCCGGTGACCGACAACGCTCAGTCCGTCTACGAGCTTTCGATGATCGAGCAGGTGCCCAACGTCAAAGCTGAAATCAAGAAGGATTTCAACATCGACGTCAATTTCGAACGCTCGAAGGACTTGCTGGAAGAAAACGACGGTGCCGGCAATACCTTCAAGGCAACCGCGAAGCCGGTGCTGATCGGAACGGCAGTGGTGGGCGCGACGACGATGATCTTCTCCATCATCATGGCCCTGACCAATGGGCTGACCACGAATGTGGAAAAACTCTCGCTGCTGCACGCTCCATTTTTCCTCGGCATGATCACCGGCGGCGCCATGATCTACTGGTTCACCGGCGCATCCATGCAGGCCGTAACTACCGGCGCCTATCGCGCGGTCGAGTTCATCAAGGCCAACATCAAACTGGAAGGCTCCGACAAGGCCTCCGTTTCTGACAGCAAGAAGGTGGTCGAAATCTGCACTAAGTACGCGCAGAAAGGTATGTTCAACATCTTTCTCGCCGTCTTTTTCGGTACTCTGACCTTCGCCTTCGTAGAGCCGTTTTTCTTTATCGGATACCTGATCTCGATCGCGATCTTCGGTCTCTATCAGGCAATTTTCATGGCCAACGCCGGCGCTGCATGGGACAACGCCAAGAAGATCGTCGAAACCAAACTGAAGCAGAAAGGCACGCCGCTGCACGACGCGACCGTGGTCGGCGATACGGTGGGCGATCCTTTCAAGGACACGTCTTCGGTGGCCATGAATCCGGTCATCAAGTTCACCACGCTGTTCGGATTGCTGGCGGTCGAACTGGCCGTTTCGTTGACCAACGACCATCCGGGCAACCTGACCCACATTCTGGCGATTGCCTTCTTCGCGGTGTCGGTCTTCTTCGTTTACCGGTCGTTCTACGGGATGCGGATTAGTTCGGAATAGGCGAGTTGCTCTCTCGGCGAACCCACTCATCGCACAGAACGCGATGAGTGGGGCACCCGGCTAATTCGCTCCCGGAGGCAAGCTCTTGCCGACGCAACTCAGCAGTTTCTCTGCTGCTTCGCCGGGATCCTGGCTGGCAAAGTTCTCGTCCAAAACGAGGAGCGAAACTGCCGGATCGATCTCTTCCAGCGCTTTGCGCGCCGGTTTGCCATGTATGAATTGCATGCGTGAGGAAACTACCACCAGTTTGGCCTTGGTTGCCTTGAGCAGGATGCGGGCGTCGTCGATGGTGGCAGTGGTCAAGGCGTTGTATCCCGCGCTACAGAGCACTTCCCGCAGGAACGTGCCTACATCCGTCGACTCGCAAACGCAGAGCATGCGCGGCCTGGCGTCGCCTTTTCCGCGCGAGTAACGCGAGCCTAAATACGCGGCTGTGATCGCTTCTTCGACTGAATCGTAGGTTTCAAATTGCGAGAGCAGGTTGGTCATCGCCAGCGTCTTCAAAATCTTCGGTGGCACGCCGCTGAGTTTCAGGTCTCCGCCCTTCGCTCGCGCGGCCTGCGTCAGACGGACCAACGCTCCCAGTCCGCTGCTGTCGACGAACTCTACCTGGTCGAGTTGCAGCACCACGTCGCCATATTTGACGAAGGAGTCGCCCACCAGCGCGTGCAAAGTATAGACTTCATTTCCAGCCACGATGCGTCCGTGACATTGCATGACCAAGACGTCGCCGACCGGACGGCTCTCCAGGCGCAGTTGCATACCGCCTCCTTGATGAAGTTGTGATTAAATCACGGATTTGTTCGGGGTGGTAACAAAATCCCAAGTGGGACGGGCCGTGGAATCCCCCCCTTGCGCACAGAGCCGCGCAAGGGGGGGGCAACCCGGCACCCGGCGCGACAACCGCCAAGCTGCGCTCGGCTTGGGGCGGACGAATGCGTCCGCCTCTACGTGAGCTACAGCTGGCTCATCTTGGCTAGAAATTCGCTGTTGGTTGCGGCTTTGGCTAGGCGCTCTATCAGCAATTCCATGGCTTCTACTGGAGACAGCGGGTTCAACACCTTGCGCAACACCCAGATTCGCTGCAGGTCTTCTTTGGGGATCAGCAGCTCTTCTTTTCTTGTGCCGGAACGCTGGATGTCGATGGCGGGGAAGGTTCTCTTATCTACCAGTTTGCGATCCAGGATGATTTCTGAATTGCCCGTGCCTTTGAATTCTTCGAAGATCACGTCATCCATGCGCGAGCCGGTGTCGATGAGGGCCGTCGCTATGATGGTTAGCGAGCCGCCTTCTTCGATGTTGCGGGCTGATCCGAAGAAACGCTTGGGACGCTGCAAGGCGTTGGAATCTACGCCGCCGGAGAGCACTTTGCCCGAGGGCGGGACGATGGTGTTATAGGCACGCGCTAAGCGCGTGATGGAATCCAGCAGGATCACTACGTCGCGCTTGTGCTCGACTAGACGCTTCGCTTTTTCGATCACCATTTCTGCAACCTGCACGTGGCGGGCGGCGGGCTCGTCGAAGGTGCTTGAGATCACTTCGCCTTTCACCGAGCGCTGCATGTCGGTGACTTCTTCGGGGCGCTCGTCGATGAGCAGCACCATCAGCACGACTTCTGGGTGATTGGTGGTAATCGAGTTCGCGACATTCTGCAGCAGCATGGTTTTGCCGGCTCGGGGCGGGGAGACGATCAGGCCGCGCTGTCCTTTTCCTAGCGGGGTGAGCAGGTCCATGACGCGGGCGCTGATATTTTCCTTTACGGTCTCAAGCTTCAACCGCTCTTGCGGATAAAGGGGCGTCAGGTTGTCGAACAGGATCTTGTTGCGCGCTTCGTCGGGCGACTCGAAATTGACCGCCTCGATCTTGACTAGCGCAAAATATTTCTCGCCCTCGTGGGGCGGGCGCACCTGGCCGCTGATGGTGTCGCCGGTTTTCAGGTCGAACTTGCGGATTTGGCTTGGCGAGACATAAATATCGTCGGGCCCGGGCAGATAGTTGTAGTCGGGCGAGCGCAAAAAGCCGTAGCCGTCAGGGAGGATCTCCAAAACACCTTCGGCGAAGATGTGTCCTTCTTTTTCACTTTGCGCCTGCAGGATCTTGAAGATGAGATCCTGTTTGCGGAGGCCGCTGGCGCCGGGCAGCTCCAAGGATCGGGCGATCTTGGTCAGCTCGGTAATGTTTTTCTCTTTGAGTTCTGCAATGGTCATATTTACCTGCGTGGATTATTTTTTTCGGGAGGGATTTTTTCTCTCGGGACTCGATTGCTTTGCCGCCGTGCGGGCACACGGCGGAGCTGCTTAAGCAGCTCGCCGTTGTGCTTCGGCAAAGTTCTCGGGTTCGCTCAGGATGTCATGACGTTCCGCATCGGCGATTTTGTCAAAAACATCGTTCATGGTTTCCTGGATGCGGGTGTTCGGCTTATGAAACTTGCGCGTTGCCTTGGAAGCCAGTTGGCAAAGCATGTACCGATTCCGCAAAGTATGTAGAGCGTCAAACACGCGATCAGATCGCATTTCGGTCGTTCTCCTTCAACATGAATAATTTAGGCCACGATCCCATCGTCCACCCACTGGGGGGTGACGGTCGTTAGGTGAGCCAAGCTGCAATTCGGGCCGGGTTCAGGGATTTGCCAGAATTACCCAAATAGATGCCCCGCCCAACCTGAAAGTTGCTCAAATCTTTAAGGAGTTGCCACACCGCAGGCGGAGGTTCGTCGGGACCAACGGAATCCTGCACCATGTCCAGAGAACGGCTAAGTATAACAAACCGCTAGGGAAGGTCAAGAAGTATTTACAAGGCGCTGGATAACCTTCCTGACACCGGGCTAGAATGGCTGCCGGACGGGCGGTCCGCGGCGTTCTTGCCACTTCTGCCACTTCTCGAAAAGCGCGAGAAGTGGCGCACCCTTTATCTATGCCTATTTCAGCGCGTCCAGCCGAGTGCCCAGGCGGGACTTGTAGCGCGAAGCCGTGTTTTCGTGCAAAACGCCCTTCTGGATGGCCTTATCGAGCGCCGATACGGTCTGGCGGTAGGTCTGGGTGGCGGCGGCTTTGTCGCCCTTTTCCAGGCTTTCACGCATGCTTCGCAAAGCGGTGCGCAGTTGCGACGAGTTGGACCGGTTGCGCGTAGTTCGTTTCGTGGTCTGACGGGCGCGTTTGAGCGCCGAAAAATGATTTGCCATGCGGCTTGATTACCTTTGTTTGTCCTAGATTGCGCTAGGAGGATATTCCGGTGGGAACCGAAGCTATGATTGTACGGGAGCAAGTCCTGCTGGGTCAACGTTCGATTGGTCAACGCTTGATCGCTTGGCTCGCTGGAAGGCAAGGTTGCGGGGCTGAACTGGAACCCAATGAACTCTCTGGAACGGCTCAAAGTTCTGCTCAACTCTTCCACTCCCATCGTGGTCATGGAGACGGTGGAGGAAGTTCGCGCCGTCCGCATGGTTCGATTCGCCTGCAGCGACCTGAATCTGGCCACATTTGAATGGACAATTGCCGGCGGCCTGGCGCGCTCCGGAAGCAACTCGCCCGTTCCCCAATTGGAAGATGCGTTGCCGGGCGGCTACGATGCGGCTCGACGAACCGATACCTCCGAGAACTCCAAGGCGATCTATCACAGCCAGGATCCCGCTCAGATGCTGGGCAATCTGGAAGCCGTTTCGGTAGAAGCCGCTTTCATCCTGAAAGATTTCCATCGGCACCTGGAGGACGCGGTCGTCGTGCGTCGATTGCGGGATGTGGCGCAGCGGTTTTCAACCAATCGCAGAACCGTGATCATCACCGGTCCGCGCGTGGCGATCCCGGCGGAACTCGGCGGGTTGGTCGAGTTTTTCGACCTGCCGCTCCCGGATCGGCACCGGCTAAGGCAGATCGTGGACGAAACCCTGGTGCGCATCAGCAAAGCCCATACCGTGCAGCGGAAACTCGATGCGGCCGGCACGGATACGCTCGCCACGAGCCTTCTCGGTCTGACTGAAGAAGAAGCGGAAAGGGCGATCTCGCAAGCCGTGGTTGCTCATTATGTGCTCTCACCCGATTGTGTGACCGATGTGTTGGAGGCGAAAAAGGGCCTGTTGAAACGCTCGGAGATGCTGGAATTCGTGGACGCCAGCAATAATATGTCGAGCGTGGGCGGGCTGGAGAATTTGAAGCGTTGGCTGGAGCAACGGCGCGGCGCCTGGGAAGATGAAGCCCGCCAATTCGGCCTCGATCCGCCGAAGGGCGTCATTATTCTCGGCGTCCAAGGGTGTGGCAAGAGTCTTTGCGCGAGAGCCGTGGCGGGAGAATGGAAACTGCCGCTGGTGAAGTTCGATACCGCCGCAGTCTACGACAAATTTATCGGCGAGACCGAAAAGCGCATCCAGAAGGTCTTCAAAGTAGCCGAAAACCTGGCTCCCTGCGTCTTGTGGATCGACGAACTGGAAAAAGTCTTTGCCGGGAGCGGGCCGGATTCGGCTTCGGCCGACGCGGGCGTTTCGTCGCGACTGCTGGCGGCGTTTCTCTCCTGGATGCAGGAACGCAAGCCTGCCGTCTTCGTCGCTGCTACCTGTAACAACGTCACGGTCCTGCCGCCAGAACTCATTCGCAAGGGACGCTTCGATGAGCTGTTCTTTGTGGACCTGCCGAACGCGGCCGAGCGCAAGCAGATATTCTCCATCCAACTGGCAAACCGCAAGCGCGATCCTGCCGATTACGATCTGGACCGGGTTGCCGCCGCAGCCAAAGGCTTTTCGGGGGCCGAGATAGAATCTGCTGTGCAAACGGCCCTCTATGCGGCGTTTGCTCGAAAGCAGGAATTGGGCAATGAGGATTTGCTCACCGCGCTGTCATCCACCGTGCCGCTTTCGATCACGCGGGCAGAGGAGATTGCTCAGCTACGAGCGTGGGCTAAGGATCGGGCGGTGTGGGCGAGTGTGCAAGCGCATAAAGCTGGGACAGCATGCGAGTGACGCTCAAGGATGCGTCGGTGTTCTCTTAAATGGAGTGAGCATATAGCCAATGCAAATTCCAGCCGGCGGCTGCTTCTGCCCATTGACTCGGCCGCCCGCGCGCGCTAGGCTGGTTTCAAATGGTTGGTAACCGCCCCGTCGGCGGGGTGCGCAATCCGGTCGGCTCAATCTCTACCTCCAGTTCTTTGCGTGCCCAAAATGCCGGTCCGGGTGCGTCCGAATTCGGTAGCGCACCAAGACGCCAACCACATCCCGGTAATGCGAATCGAACAGTGAGCCCAGTCCGGCTGCTGGAGGCGGCGCCCATAATCCTGAATGAAAAAGAATATTGAACTCACCCCCGATATCGAAACCCTGTTCGGCACACGCGATGAAAATCTGCACGTGCTCGAAGACGGCCTGAACATCAACATCGATCTACGCTCCGACCGCATTGAACTCGAGGGCGCACCGCGCGACGTAGCCCGTGCTGAACAATTGTTCGCCGACTACGAGCATCTCCGCCGCACCGGCCACCAGTTCGTGAACGGCGACCTGAGCAGCATGTTGCGCGTGGTGGTCAGCGATCCGAATGCGACTCTGCGCGGACTGGCTGAAGCCGGCCGCCAGCGGTCTTTTGGCCGGCGTACCGTCCAGCCAAAGAGCCCCAACCAGCGCCGCTACCTCGAAGCCATCGAGCAGCACGACATGGTTTTTGGTGTCGGCCCCGCTGGCACCGGCAAGACGTACCTCGCCGTGGCCATGGCGATCTCGGCTCTGCTCAACAAGCAGGTGAACCGTATCATTCTGGCGCGACCCGCGGTCGAGGCCGGGGAACGTCTCGGCTTTCTGCCCGGCACTTTGCAGGAGAAAATCGATCCCTATCTGCGGCCTTTGTATGACGCGCTCTTTGACATGCTGGAGCCGGAACGCGTGGAGCGCTATCTGGAAAAAAATATCATCGAAATCGCGCCCATCGCCTTCATGCGCGGGCGCACTCTCAACGACTCGTTCGTCATTCTCGACGAGGCGCAGAACACCACTTCCGAGCAGATGAAGATGTTCGTTACCCGCCTGGGATTTAATTCGAAAGCGGTGATCACCGGCGACATCACGCAAATCGATTTGCCCACGGCGCGGCGCAGCGGTTTGATCGAAGCGGCCGAAATTCTGCAAGGCGTGAACGGCCTTGCCTTCGTGCATTTCGACGAGAGCGACGTAGTCCGTCATCATCTGGTGCAGAGAATCATCCGCGCCTACGACGAACACAAAGCGCGGCTAGCGCAGCAGTTGTCGCTGCTCGAACCGAAGCCGGTCGCGCCGCCGCCGAAGCTAACGATTGCTGAGGTTCCGCCCCGGCCGGCGTCTCTGCCTGTGCCGACGGAAGAGCCGCACCTGCGAAACTGACATGACAATCATTTAGCTAATTTGTCATTCTGAGCGAAGCGAAGGACGTGTTGTTTCTTGCACTGACAAGACAGCAGGTCCTTCCCCTTCGACTATGCTCCGGGTCAGGATGACAATTCTAGGGTGGGACCTTGGTCATCTTCCAAAAGCGCGTCCCCGAGCTCACCGAGTTGGCGCTGGACCGTTTTGTCGCCCGCGCCCGCCGCGCCGCGGGATTAAAGGGCACAGTCAATGTGCTGCTGACGACGAGCGCCGAAATGAAATCCCTGAACCGGCGTTTCCGCGGCAAAGATAAGCCCACGGACGTGCTCTCATTCCCCGCCGAACCAGACGCGCATAAAAAGCTGGCTGGCGAAATCGCCATCTCGGCTGAGATCGCAGCGCAAAATGCGCGCTCGCTCGGACATTCTTCGGCTGAGGAGATCAAGATTCTGGTGCTGCACGGGATTCTGCATCTGCGCGGCTACGACCACGAATGCGACAATGGACAGATGGCGAGACGCGAAAAACAGTTGCGCGCGAAACTACGCCTGCCACTGGGCTTGATTCAAAGAACGTTGGTCGAAAGAACAACGATGGAGAGAGCGACAGCTCCGCGCCTGGCGAGGAAGCGCCGGCAATAACAATAACTACTACTAATGATTGGCGTCGCCATAACTCTCGCGCTCCTGTTTGGCCTGCTGACGCTGGTCTCCTATGTCGACCGTCTCTACCAGGAGATTGGCAAATTTCTTTCGCGCGATTTCCAGGACAACATCGACGCCTTCGAGCAGATCGTCGAGCCGCGGTTGGGAGTGACGCGCGCGCGCGCCTCGCTCTCCATGGCCATTCTGACGCAACTGGTCACGGCGGCGATTGCCATGATCGTTGGCTTCACTGTATTCCGCGACCGTGCCTGGAGCATCTACGAAGTGCTCGAGGCCACGCTTAGCTTGGTGCTGATCATCATCTTTTTTAATCGGCTGCTGCCGTTCGTCTTTTTTTCCCGAACCCGAGGACGCTGGTTGGCGCAATGGGCGCTGCTGCTGCGGCTGCTGATTTACCTGGTTTTGCCGGTGACGCTGGTGCTTGGATTCTGCCAGTCGGTGGCCGCACTCACTCGCGAGCATGCAGAAGCCGAGCCCGAAACCTCTTCGGAAGCAGTGGACGCCTTGATTGAAGCGGGCCAGGAGGAAGGCATTATTCAGGAAGGCGATCGCGAGTTGATCCAATCGGTAGTGGAGTTCAGCGGCAAAACCGTTCGCGAGGCTATGAAGCCACGGCCGGAGATGGTTGCCGTTCCATCCGATTACACGGTCGAGAAGATTGTTGAGTTACTCAGGGCTAGGCCGCTCTCGCGTATTCCTGTCTACGAAGGTTCGATTCACCACATCAAGGGCATTCTTCACACCCAGGATGTGTTGCAAGTTCCCGACTCCGAGGCGCACACGCGCACGGTCGCGACTTTGATGCGAACCGACGTTTACTTCGTCCCCGAAAGCAAGTTAGTCAGCGATCTGCTGCGCGAGATGCAGCGTAGTAACATCCGCATGGCAATCGTGGTCGATGAATACGGAGGCGTGGCTGGCCTGGTAACCATCGAAGACCTGGTGGAAGAGATAGTGGGAGAAATCGGCGATGAGCACGAGAAAGCGCAGGTCGTGCAGGAGAACGACCACTCCTATATAGTTCCCGGCAATATGGATGTCGACCGGCTCGATGAACTTTTCGGCATGCGGCCCGAAGGCCGCGAATCCTCCACTATCGCCGGCCTGGTCAGCGAACTTGCGGGACGCATTCCCAAGAAAGGCGAAGTCATCGAGGACGAAGGGCTGAAGTTCGAAGTTCTCGACTCCACCGATCGCCGCGTAGAACGCGTGCGCATCACCACTGCGCCGAAGCAGATGAAGTTGATCTGAGGCTTGCGGTTGCTGGTTTGCGCTTTCTCCACTCGCTCCGGTACCCTGTCATTCGCAACTAGCGTTTGGAGGATACCGTGCGCTCTTCCCGTTTCGCGGTGTGTGTCGCGGTTGTGTTCGCATGGGCCTTGCTGTCAATGGTTGCGCCGAATCTGGCGGCCCAATCCATTCGACTGCATGTCGACCTGACCGATGCGGCGCGCAATATCTACCACGCGCATCTGGAGATTCCCGCCACTGCCGGGTCCATGACTCTGGTTTTTCCCGAGTGGATTCCCGGCAACCATCGTCCCAGCGGACCGATTGCGGCCCTCACCGGTCTCCACATGGAAGCGGCGGGCAAGGCGGTGCCGTGGCAGCGCGACCCCGTGGACATGTATGCGTTTCACGTGACCGTTCCGGAGGGCGTGCATACGATTCAAGTTTCGCTCGATGCGATCACTGCCGAAGACAGCGCGGGGGCCCGAGGACCTGCCGCATCCAGCAATGTGCTCGACTTGAACT
The DNA here is from genome assembly GCA_049592035.1 of Terriglobales bacterium. Lineage (GTDB taxonomy): Bacteria > Acidobacteriota > Terriglobia > Terriglobales > Acidobacteriaceae > Acidiflorens. Next base: position 3,467 of record JBAWFQ010000119.1, on the reverse strand, counting down.
GGAATGCCGTTCTCCTTTATCCGCAGGGCGCCAGTTCCGACGCGGTGGAGTTTGCGCCCTCGGTCACACTGCCCGCCGGTTGGAGCTTTGGAACCGCGCTTACGCCGGCGCATGCGGCCGGCGCGGAAGTGGAATTTACTCCCGTGTCTTTGACCACGCTCGTCGACTCTCCGCTTATTGCCGGAGACCACTACCGCCGCGTTGAGCTGACCAATCCCGGAGAAACGCCAGTGCACGTCATGGACATCGTGGCCGAGAGCGACGCCGCTTTAGCCATGAAGCCGGAAACCCTGGCCGCCTACAAGAAGCTGGTGGCGGAAACGGGCGCGCTTTTCGGTGCCCGCCATTACCGGCAGTATCACTTTCTCTACACACTTAGCGATTACGTCGGCCATCACGGATTGGAGCATCACGAGTCCAATGACAGCGCGGCCGACGAGAACACGCTGCTCGATGCCGACCTCGGCATGTTGTATGGAGACCTTTTGCCCCATGAGTTCGCGCATTCCTGGAACGGAAAGTACCGCCGCCCTGCCGGGCTAGCCACGAAGAACTACCAGGACCCCATGGTGGGCGATCTGCTCTGGGTTTATGAAGGACTAACAGACTATCTAGGAAACCTGTTGGCGGCGCGCAGTGGATTGCGGACTCCGGAGCAGTATCGGGAACAATTGGCCGAAACGGCGGCCATGCTCGACCATCGTCCCGGCCGAACCTGGCGGCCGCTCGAGGACACGGCGCGATCGGTGCAGATTCTGCGCCTGCTGGGACCGCAGTGGTCGAACTGGCGGCGCAGCCTCGATTACTATCCCGAAGGCGATTTGATCTGGCTCGAAGTTGACGCCACCCTCCGCCAACTCACCCATGGTCAACGCTCGCTCAACGATTTTTGCCGCCGCTTTCATGGCGGAGAAAGTGGCCCGCCCAAAGTCGTTCCCTACACGTTCGACGATGTGGTTCGCACCCTCAACGAAGTTGCTCCCCGAAATACTAGCGGCGTGGCGGGCGACGACTGGGCGGCTTTTCTGCGCGAGCGCGTCAATGCGACCAGCGTTCGTGCTCCGCTTGGTGGCATCGAGCGCGGGGGCTGGAAGCTTGTCTACAACGACCAGCCGAACCAGTTCACTCAAGCCGCCGAGAAGCAGTGGAAGTTTTCAGATTTCAGCTACTCGCTGGGCATGACGATAGCCGAGGACGGGAAGTTGGACGACGTGATAGTTGGATCGCCGGCGTATCAGGCCGGGCTGGGGCCGGGGATGAAGCTGCTCGGCGTCAACGGACGAAAGTGGTCGCCGCCGCTGCTCCGCGCCGCGCTTAAGGCGGCGCAGAATAATTCCGTATCCATCGAACTGCTGGTGGAAAACGCCGAGTTTTATAAGACCTACTCGGTTTCCTACCACGACGGCGACAGAAATCCTCACCTGGAGCGCGTTTCCGATAAACCGGATCTTCTTAGTGACATCGTGAACTCTCTAACCGGCAAATAGCCCATCAGAAGCCGCGACGGCGGCTTACTGGCAGTCAGTGGCCAGAAGCTAGTAGCCTATCCTCATGTCCTTTCACTCCGGATTCGTTTGCATTCTTGGACGCCCCAATGCCGGCAAGAGCACGCTGCTGAATGCACTGGTGGGCGAAAAGCTGGCCATCATTTCACCAAAGCCACAGACGACGCGCAACCGCATTCTCGGAATCATCAACGTTCCGAAGCGGAAAGGGCACGAGGCTGGGCAGATTGTGATCATCGACACGCCGGGAGTTCATCAATCGGGATCGTCGCTCGGACGGAAGATGATGTCGGAGGTGCGCGAAGCGCTGGAAGGCTGCGAACTGATTCTGCTGATCGTCGATGCCAAAAGAAAATGGGACCGCGAAGATGCGTTCGTTCTAGACCTGGCGAGAAAGGCGGGGACTCCGGTTTTTCTGCTGCTGAACAAGATTGATTTGCTGGCCGACAAAAGCAAACTGCTCCCGCTGATCGCGCAGTTTCAATCGCTGCACGATTTCAGGGAGATCGTTCCCATCTCCGCGCTTAAGAAGAAGGGCCTCGACGAATTGCTGTCCTGCGTGCTGAAGGCGCTGCCCAAGGGGCCGCGCTATTTTCCCGAAGATCAGATTACCGATCAGCCGGTGCGCTTCATGGCGGCGGAGTTGATACGCGAGCACGTTCTGATGGAGACGCACGAGGAGGTGCCGCATGCGGTTTCGGTGCTGATCGAGCAGTTTGAAGAGAGCCCTAGGCTGACGCGGATTGCCGCCGTGATTTATTGCGAACGCGAAGGGCAAAAAGCTATCCTGCTCGGCAAAGGCGGCCAAATGCTGAAGAAGATTGGAACGGCGGCCCGGCTTGACATCGAGAAGATGGTAGGCACCAAGGTCTTTCTCGAACTCTTCGTCAAGATTAAAGCGGGCTGGCGTGATTCGCGAAGCTTCGTGGAAGAACTGGATTGGCGCCGTCAGTTACAACAGATCGCCGGTTTGCCGCATGAAGGCCTGCCGGATGGAGTCACGCCGGATGGGAGTTTGCCCGATCCAGAGGAGTAAGAGGTCCGCAGATTCCCCGTATAGACGCGGCTGGCCGCATCGCGCCGCGGGCCGGAACTTAACTGTGTAGATTTTTGTCAACGTGCGAACCTAAAGTAATCTGCGGTTCGCCGCAAAAGCCAAGGATAGATGGACTATAAGTTTCAAGATGTTAGGCAGTTACTTGACCGCGATAGCTCCAATGCCAGCCGGCGATACAAATAGGATTTGCATCTTAGGCCGCGAATCCCTAGAATCTGTCAGCCCCTTCCTGCATCTCAATTGGGGAAAGGATGGAACCAAAGCCCAAAGCCACGTATGGCAGATTCTTCCCCATCCCCAGAACAACCGTCAGAGACCGCGGAGTCGTGTGAGTTCGACCCGGCAAAACTTGATCTCAAGCTCAGCGTGACGCTGGCCGGCGACCGCGATGCGGTGGATCCAGTCGTCCGCAGTGTAATGAGCGTCGTGCGGGAATTGAATTGTGCACCGGGCAGGGAAGACCACATCGAACTGGCGCTGACCGAAGCCTTGGCCAATGCCGTCGTGCATGGAGCGAAAAACGATCCCTCCAAGGTCATCGAATGCGACGTTGCCTGCGACGATCGTCATGGCATCCTGATCGTAGTGCGCGATCCCGGCCCCGGTTTCGATCCTGCAGATATTCCCAATCCCTGCCACGGCGAGAACCTCTATTCGAATCACGGCCGCGGGATTTACCTGATCAATCAGTTGATGGACGAAGTCCAGTTTCATAAGAACGGGACCGAGATTCACATGCTGAAAAGATAGGTGCCGTAGGTCAGGTTTCGGGCCGCAGTGTGTATAGGCGAAATCGAGCCACGGCTGCTAAAATCAAGAGCGTCAAATCCCCGCGATATGGGGCTATAGCTCAGCTGGGAGAGCGCATCGTTCGCAACGATGAGGTCGTCGGTTCGATCCCGACT
>JBAWFQ010000118.1:0-1936 GCA_049592035.1 Terriglobales bacterium | reverse complement strand
GCCTGCGGAGTATCGCGGAATGGAAGTGCCGGAAGTTTTGGTGAACGGCAATCATGAGCAGATTCGCAGCTGGCGCCGCAAAACGGCTTTGGCAAAAACGCTGCGCAATCGTCCGGATTTGCTGGAGCGCGTTCGGCTTACAGCGGAAGACGAGGAATTCTTGGCCCAGATCAAGGCGGACCAGATCAGGCGGGACCGGGACATATTGCGAGACGGGGCTAGCCCCGTCTCTACAGAAAAGAATTAGGAAGGAAAACTTTATGCGCAATCCAATTATCGAAAAACTGCTGGCGAAATCGCGGCGTACGGATATTCCGAAGTTTGGACCCGGCGATACGGTGAAGGTGCTGGTCAAGATCAGGGAAGGCGAAAAAGAGCGCCTGCAGGCGTTTGAAGGCGTCGTGATTTCGCGGACGCGCGGCGCGCAACCGAGCTTCACGGTTCGCAAAATCAGTTTTGGCCAGGGCGTGGAGCGTATTTTCCCCATCGATTCCAAGGTCATCGACAAGATCGACGTGATTCGATCGGCCAAGGTCCGTCGCGCCAAGCTTTACTACCTGCGCGGACTGAAGGGCAAAGCCGCTCGGCTGAAGGAAGTCGAACAGCAGTAGGCTTCGTGTGGAGACGGGGCTTCGTCCCGCCCCCACACAATTGTCGAACCTTCTGCCCTTGCTGGTAGTGGCTACTTTGAATTGGCGTAAGGAATAGAAGTGGAAGGGGACGACAACAAACCGTCCGGTTGGCGCTGGTTTGCATTCGTTGTTGTGTTTTGCCTGTTCCCTATCATTTTTAGGCCATGGTGGATGGCGGTAATTTCCATTGCAGTGTTCATTCTCTTGATGAAACTGCTGGTTCCGGAGTTGTTTGAAAAGCCAAAGTAGCCCAGGCTCTTGCTTCTCAGCAACGGTTCGGCGAAGATGCTTGGCAACAACCGTGTCCAAGTCCGCCCGAACCGCGAAGGCTTCCAGTGCAGATAAACTCTCTGCCTCGGCCGCGAAGTTGCGCCTGCTGAAAAAGCTGCGTTGCACACTTAAATTTGAAAAACTAGCCTGGGCAGCGGGCGCAACGTTGGTTGCTGGAGTAGATGAAGTGGGCCGCGGCTCGTTGTTCGGACCGGTCGTGGCTGCCGCCGTGATTCTCGATCCTGCGTACCGCATTCGCGGCTTGCGCGATTCGAAACTGATTCCGGCCGAGCGGCGCGAACAACTTGCGCTCCAGGTTCGCCGGCACTCGATCGCGTGGGCCGTGGCCGCCGTGGATTCGGCTCGCATCGATCAAATCAATATTTACCAGGCTTCGCGCCTTGCGATGCTGCATGCGGTGCGGCAATTGGCGCCAACGGCGAGCTATCTTCTGGTGGATGCGGTGAAGCTTGATTGTGAACTTCCGCAACAGGCGATCATTCACGGCGATGCTCTTTCGGCCTCTATCGCCGCCGCATCGATCATTGCGAAGGTTGAACGGGATCGCATGATCTCCGCCTGGGACCCGGTGTTTCCCATGTACGGCCTCGCTTCGAACAAGGGATACTGCACGCCGCATCACCTCGCTGCGCTGCGCGAGCATGGGCCGTCGCCGCTGCATCGGCAGTCGTTTTCGCCGGTGTGGAGCGCACCGATTCCGCAGGAAGTTCTCGGTTTTATGCTCGACGAATCGGCTTCCGAAGTTGCGTCGAGTGAGGATGAGCAATTCGCGGCCATATCGGAACGCTAGCTGTCTTGGACGGCGAGGGCGGCCGTCCCTACGTGAGGCCCGCCTGCTATCATCTCCGACGTGGTCGCTCGTGGAAAATTCATCACTTTCGAAGGGCTCGATGGCAGCGGCAAGAGCACGCAGGCCGAGAAGTTGGCGCGCTCGCTGCGCGCGCACGGTCTCTCTGTTACCGTGACCCGCGAACCGGGCGGGACGTCTGCTGGCGAGAGGATTCGCGAAGTGC